>NZ_JASJOU010000007.1:0-300000 GCF_030068605.1 Xanthocytophaga agilis | reverse complement strand
TATGCGACTATAGGTTTTGTCATTATATATTCTCTTATCTTTTATGCTGTTGCTATTCCGTTTGTTAAGGTAAGCCAGAGTTATAATGCAGACGAACTAGTAAGACATTCTAAATTCTATAATAGCCGTATTCAGGTATTGAATTTTTTTCAGTCAGAGAAAGAATTCTATTACATCTTTTTTCCTTACTTCTTTATACAGGCTGTTTTTCTGCTGGGATCTGTATGGTTTGAGCGATTTAGTTTTATTAAAACGGCGATAAGTGGATTGTTGCTAGTGGCACTGTTTACGTTTAGTAATTATGCAATGGGTAGAATTTTGATAGGAGAAGAATCAGTAACTGCTATTCCTTTTCATTTACTGAGACATAGTTATATAACGGCCCGGATGCCGGATTCTATCACCCATGTAATAGAATTTATTGCTAAATACTGTGTGACGCCTTTTTTATGGTTTATAACCTATCTGAAAGTTGCAGAGAAGGAGTTGTAATTAAAATTAAGACACGCAAATTAGATTATTTAAGATATGGAATTCAGGGAACAACAAGCGATCTATGTGCAGATAGCAGATTATATATGTGAGAATATTTTGCTGAAGAAGTGGCTGCCCAATGATCGGATTTTGTCCATTAGAGAACTTGCAGTTGAGTTGCAGGTGAACCCCAATACGGTGACCAGAGCTTATGATTTTCTGCAAAGCCGGGATATTATTCAAAATAAACGGGGTATTGGCTATTTCGTAAACGAAGATGCAGAGCATGCTATCCTTGTCTACCGCAAGGAGCAGTTTGTACAGCATGAGTTACCAGTTCTTTTTCGGAATATGTATCTGCTTAATATTGAAGTAGAAGAATTGGAAATGCAGTTTGAAAAGTACAAAGAGGAAAACTTTAAAAAGTAAAAACACTTATCTGGTTTGACAATGAAAACAAGCAATAAACTATTACTTGGCTTTATAGGAGTATTATTTGCAGGAATGCTAACCTCTAATTTTATTCTTAAAGCAAAGTATGATAAGATAAAGAGTGAAAAAATAGAGGCAGATGAATACCGCACTTTGAGTAAAGAAGCGTTTAAATATCTCAAAGTAGATGGTACAGACGCTAATTTTGATAGTAGGATCTCAGTTGAGTTTGCTCCTGATTATGAAATCTCTTCTTTTCAGGATATAAGTGAATTTGCCAAAATTAACTTCAAGGGTGATACATTGTTAGTGAAATTTGAGAAAATACCGGATAGTCTGAATATCCATGATGGAAGACGATTAATCATTAGGTGTCCTTCTATGTATTCTTTTGAGTTACAAAACATTGATGGATCTATGAATAAGTTCAAAGTGTCTGACTTGATTGTAAAGTTAAAGGGGTCTTCCAGTTTGAATGTATTGGAGAATCAGATTGATAATTTAATAATAGAAGAATCTGATAGTAGTAGTTGTGATTTGAATATGGATTATCAAGAGGAAGAGAAAGGCGCTACCCAATCCTATATTAACCATTTAAAATTGACCCTTAAGGATAGAAGTAGTTTTAAAGCAGATGATATTCCATTCAAAACAATCGATCCGATTGTAGGTGATAGTGCCGATATCTCCTTATCCGGAGCATCGCTGAGGCCTTTGTTAAAGAAAAATGTTCAACAATAGTACAAAAAGAAAGGGCTGATCCTCAGCCCTTTCTTTTGTACTATTGTCTGGATTTTACATTCTCTACCGGCATCAAACGAAATACGTAACCCGGATTATAATCTACCTAATTCTTTTATTGAATGATTTTTTGATCCTGATATTGTTTCAGAAGACTTTCCGCTTTTTTAACATCATGTTGAGCAAGGGCAGCCTGAAAAGGTTTGACCAATTTTGCTGTTTCTGTATTGGGATGTTTAGACAATACGTATGTATATGCATTCATAAACTCTTGATCAGGAGCAACTTTACCAGCCTCATCCTGGTAGTAAGAAGCCGTGTTGTCCATCCCTTTAAGAAGGTAAAACAAGTAGTTTTGATAGAGATCCTTGCTTCTTTCTGCAAATACAAAGTTAGGATTTGTCTGGTTGAACTTTTCCCACCAGATAACCCGGTCGGCTAGTGAGGTAATAGGAATATTAATGCCTGCATCTTCGGCAAATCCTTCCTTATTTTCTTTATTTAATTGGGTCAGATAAGACTTCATGGTTGGAGAAACCATTGCGTAAAACCATTTTGCAATCAGTTCTCGGTCTTGTTTGATGTAGGTTGTTCCTTCGGTCATTGCCACCTGAAATCCATTCTGAGTTAACTTCTGATTATAGGCAGTCAACTTTGCAGACAGAGGTACAGGCTTGGCTGTGGGGTCTACAATCAGTGAATCGTAATTGGTAGTGTCGGATGCGTGGACTTCATCTAATCGGGTACCTAATTTTTCATAAAAGGTATTGAAGAACACGAATGCTGAATCACAAAGAGCAGGAGATGATCCTTTGAAAATTTCCTGAAACTTTTGTGCAGCCTTTGTAGCCGATTCAGCTGTCGAGTCATTTAGATTTGCCAGATACTGTACATATTCTGACAACTTGGGGTTAGTTACTGCCGCTGAGTCTGTTGATGAAGTTGTAACAGTCGTTGAATCTGTTTGTGTGTTTGTTTCTTTTGGGTTTGACGTACAGGCTACAAAAGCCACTACGCAAATAAGTAAACTTAGTTTGTACATAGTCAGGATAGAATATAGTCAGAATTGTAAAGCACAAATATGCAAAGTATTTGAGTAAATGCTACAAGTTTAGGGTGTAACAAAGGATTACAATTCTGACTATATTCCTACTACCATGCTATTCAAATTGTCCGCAAACCTTTTCCAACTGAGTAATCATTTCATTGGTTTTGGATTGGTGTTTCGCAATCTGCTTCGGACGAATATAAAACCAGTTAAAGGCAATCCATATCGCTGTTACGGATGCTGTTATGATACGGGGAATCATGCCCATTCGCATAATAAATTCAAACATATACAATCCAAGACCTATACTAAGCAGCAGAAAATAGAACGACATAGTGGTAGTTTGTATACGTTGCAGGTTTTTTTGATATACGATCATTTGTTGTAAATACTGACGGCTATCGGTTACTTCAGACTTTTCATTGGAAAGTAGGGAGATAAGTTTACTTTGAGATATAATAACCATCACAATGCCTCCCATGATAATCACTACACCTATTCGGGTGGTAGCATAGACAGGCTCAATAAAATACCCAATAATGCCGATAAAGATAAACGTGGCTGCCAGATAGGCTATGGAGATAATATATTTCTGTTTCATTTTTCGTTGATAGGTATGTACTTTCTGATTCATTTCTTGTGCTGAGGGAAGATCTGAAGCAGGCATTTGCTGCCAGAGCTTCTTTAAATCATCAAAGTTGTCCATGGTATTTCATGATTGAGCTGAGTTTTTCTTTGATCCGGTGAATACGTACCCGAATGTTTCCTTCGGAGATGCCAATAATATCGGCAATCTGCTTCTGAGGAACCTCTTCGAGTACCAATGAGATAATCAAACGTTCGTTCTCTTCCAGTGAAGCAATACATTTATACAGAAAAGCAACTTGTTCATCCATGGTATCTGCTGGTTTTTCTTCCAGTTGCAGAGGCATTTCTGTCCGAGATTGCTTTTTTTCTTTTTTTAGTTGTCGTAAGCAGGTATTGGTAGCAATGGTAAATACCCATGTACCAACACCTGATTCGTTCCGAAAGCCGGGTAAATAGTCCCATACCTGAATAAATGTATCCTGCACCAGATCCTTGGCCTGATCCGGGTCATTGACATAACCCATACACAGGCGGTATACTTTAGGTGAATACTGGGTATAGATTTCTTCGAAGGTCATGATGGATCGTTAGCATTGGCTAATGTACAATAATTTGAATAGTGTGGTGTTTGGTAACGTTTTTAGAAAATAAGCTCTCAACATCTTGGTTCATTTTAGTCTTTCGTAGCCCCTTTCATTTTTCTTCCTACAGCTTGCTGCTTTTGTGTCAAAACACTGTGTGATAACCAAAAGAGCACTTTCCTCAATACTTCTGTTTGCATGTCCAACCCTTATCTTGTTCCATAACTTTTTCACTCTTGAGGGTGATAGGGAAAGATTTTCATTTTTTGTCCTCCTGAAAGGATCTCGTGACAAGACCGGCGGCATTTCCAACTGGAGTTTATTTGTCTCTCATAAAGCGAACATGGCTCTATTTGTCGCGAGATCCTTTCAGGAGGACAGAGGGTGCATGGTGCTTTCATGAGGGCAAAAAGAATATTCTTTCTTTATTTACAGACCTCATTTCCAGAAAAGTTATGGTACAAGATAAAGACCAGCCTCATAGAAAAAGACTCTACCCACACTACCTTCCACGATTGACTTCATCTTAACTCTTTTTGTCGCATATAGCCTTTTGAGGACTACAACAAGTAGTTGTTAAAAATAATTTTTCCTCTAGAAGTTGCTCTGGCTTAGAAATGTGCGGAGTTGGTTATAGTACCAGTCTTTGTCGTCGTACATGATGAAGTGGAGACCTTTAGTGGAGTATTCGATTCGTGCTGTTTTTAGGTTCTTATATTGGGAATTCATTGTGTCCTGATAGGCTTTGAAGCCGGCTTCCAGTAAGATCAATGAAGGGCAGGTGATGGCTGCAATCTTTTCTCGCATGTCGGTATTGGAGAAGTCGCAATAGATTTTGCCTAATGTGGCCTTATCTGATTTTATGCTCCATTGTACTACAGTTTCCAGTTTTGAGGTATCTGCTACCATAGATCGCATGGTGGTATATTGGGTCGTTTTGAAGGTTTGCGGGTCCATTTTTTCAAATTGCTGAATAAAGGCACTACAATCCGGAGTGGGTTGGCTTTGGAAGTTTGAATTGTAAATCGCTGTCAGACAAGGTAGGGCATCTACTACTACCAGTTTGCCTATTTTATCCGGATACTCAGAAGCTAACCACATGGCTGCAACACCTCCCAGACTGTGACCAACCACAATAGGCTTGTTCAACTTTTGTGTTTGTATATAGTGTCCTATTGCCTGTACCCATTCGTTCAGGCTTGGGTTAGCTTGAGGGGCTATACCTGCAAAGCCCGCAAAGGTGAATACATGTGAGGTGTAATTGGGACCTAACTGCTGAATTGTTTCTTTCCATACATCTCCGGAACAGGAATACCCTGGAATAAATAAGATGGCTTGTTTGCCTTTACCTGTAACAGTTACCTGAAATGGAGAAGTATTTTGGGCTAAGCTACTAATACCAATAGCTGTAAAAAAAGATAGAATAAGTGTGAGTGTTATTTTTTTCATGTCTGTGTTTGTTTTGTTTTTCATTTAGGGAACACGGACACCGAAATGTTACAGGAATAGTTGAAAATATTTTAACTATTTTTTAAGTGTCTAAAAATGAGTTGGTTGTAGACTGGAAGTTACTATTTATTTGGTTCTCTATGTTAGAAGATTGTATTTGTAGAAGAGAATATTGTTTTCTGCATGATTCTGTAATAACTTCTTTTCGCAAAACTTTATATAATGAGTAAGTCTGTTTGTAGAGATTCTAGTATCTTGGGACGTCGCACCATCATACAAACTATTTATTTATCCAATGAAACAAAATTCTATTTTCATCCTTCTTTTTTTCATTAGCAGTATTTTATTGAAAGTAAATGGACAGACAAAACCACAACGTTCATTAGCCGAACTTCAGCAAACCTTTGTAGATCTGCGTTTTGGTATGTTTATCCATTTTGGTATGCCTACCTATTATAACCAGGACTGGCCTGATCCGGAAGCACCCGCTTCTCTGTTTAATCCCACAAAGCTGGATGCCAATCAGTGGGCAAAAGCTGCCAAAGATGCCCATATGTCGTATGGCTGCCTGACAACCAAACATCATAGTGGCTTTTGTATCTGGGATACAAAGACTACAGACTATAGTGTGATGAAAAGTCCCTATAAAAAAGATGTAGTAAAGGAATATGTAGATGCCTTTCGTAAAAATGGAATAAAGGTGATGTTGTATTATTCCATATTGGATACACATCATAAAATACGTCCCAATGAAATAGAGCCGAAACATACAGAATTTATAAAGGCTCAATTAACAGAACTGTTAACTAAATACGGAGATATTGAAGCTCTGATTATTGATGGATGGGATGCTCCCTGGTCACGGATATCCTATGATGAAATCTCATTTGAACAGATTTATAAGCTGGTGAAAAAGCTTCAGCCCAATTGTATTCTGATGGATCTGAATGGGGCAAAGTATCCTGCTGATGGCTTGTATTATACAGATATCAAGACGTATGAGATGGGAGCCGGACAACATTTGTCAGGTGACAAAAATGAAATGCCTGCACTGGCTTGTTTACCATTGCAAAGCTCCTGGTTCTGGAAAACAAACTTCCCGACAACAGCTGTGAAAGATCCTGCCAAGCTGGTAAGTGAGACACTGGAGCCATTAAATAAAGCTAACTGCAACTTTATCCTGAATGTAGCCCCCAACCGTGAGGGATTGTTTGATGAAAATGCACTGACTGCCCTAAAAGAAATAGGAAAGATCTGGATAAATCAGGGATCTGTTGGTAAAATTAAAGCTACAGGAGCACCTATTATTTCTTCCAATCTGGCAAAAAACAAGCCATCCAATTCCAGCTGGAGTTATGATATGGATATCATGGATTTTGCCAATGACGATGATTTTCAGAGCTCCTGGCAGTCTAACCCAGAGATAAAAGAGCCCTGGTATGAAGTTGATCTGAAAACTTCTCAGGCATTTACCACTATAACTGTATTTGAACGTAAACCTAACATCAAAAAATACAAACTGGAATACTGGGCAAACGGTACCTGGAAACCATTATTTGAAGGTGAAACCCAAGGTCGGGTAAAACTACACCGCTTTACTAAAGTACAGGGAAGCAAAGTCCGGATTGTTATTCAATCCTACGAAAGTGCTCCATCCATTGCTGAGTTTGGTGTGTATAACGAGTCTTAAGAGCAACTCTTTTGAGTAGAATAGTAGAAGCCTGCCCTCTTCAAAAGGACAGGCTTCTTTACTAAGTAAAACAAGTAAAAAATATTTTTTAAAATGTCTGTAATTGCTTGATAGTGAGCTCTGAGCGTAGTTTGAATATTTTTGGATGCTGCTTTGAAGTTGGGTATCTTTAGGGTATAAAATTACAACTCTAAATCGAAGCATCCCTATGTCAAAATATCATACTAATTCAACTAGTATCCGCAAATACAGATCTGAATACTATCGCCTGAGAGCGTATGAAGCTCGTTTGAATGAGCAGCTTCATCACATGAAGAAACGAATCAGACAAATCCAGCAGGATGAAGAGCAATCTCTTGCCACTCAAGCCCTTCTTGTTGTGTTACTGGCACATGCAATCCAGCGAAAAGCCAAACTGGAAGCCCAACCAGAATCTAAAGAACGCAATAAGCAACTCAAAAAAGCGGAAAAAGAATTTAAAGAAGTCAATGCCCAGTATAAACGCAATGAATACCACCTGGCTGTAGTGGAGAAGAAAAAAGACAAAGACAACACAGCTAAGTATATCCTCAAAGAAGTCAAACGGGATGATGTGACAGTCCGTATTCAGGCCGCGTATGAGACATGGAAAAAGTTTGAACAGATCGAACAGCAGGAAGAAGCTGATTTTAATGCTTTCAAAGTGGTGCAGCTAGCTAAAAAAGAAGAGAGTACTATAGCTGTAAATCAGGTTGTTAGTCCGTTTAATACCAAAGTGCATTTATCTCCACGGATAGTTTCCCTAGTTCAATCGCACAGACAACCTCTACAAAATAACAATTCCAGACAACATGTCTGCCTGCCTGTAAGAATGCAGACTGTCACACTATCTGGAATCGGGCAATTACAAAGGAACCTGAAAAAAGCAGAGAGTAAGGTGTTTATCTAACACAACTACAGTTTGTATACCTGCCCGTTAATCCGGATTTCAGTGAAAGGCGGATTATTTTCAAAATATCCCCGGAAAAGAGAATTTCTGGATAGAATGCCTTTGCCTTTATGGAAACTAATATCAAACATTGCATTTGGTCTGCCACAAATTACACATAGATAACGGAATGTTATTTTGTCATTATCTCGCTCAATAACAGTCGGTTTTTCCGGAGTGTCCGCAATCTTTTTGCCTTGTTTCATTCTAAAGTTAGCAATGGTTTTACTGTAGCCAGGTGCATTTTCATAGGCCTGTATCAGATTGAGATCTTTGTCAATTCTGATATAAAGGTTTCCTTCTCCTCCTAGGGGAGATTTTGTATAGATCTGGTAGTATGTATGTCCATCAATGACTTTTGTATTCGTAATTTCCAGATAGTCGTTGTCATCTACTTTCCAGTAATTACCTACCTGAAGAGGAAAAAAATCAGCGCTAGCAATTGGATCAGGTTCTGTATTCTTACAGGATAGTACAATGATAGAGAGAATAGAAAAAAGTAAAATCCTTTTCATAAAGCATTCATTTGTAAAATGATGAAATCAGTATACTTTTTGAAAGGAGTTGTGTGTAAACAGGTGAAATATCAGCAGTAATATTTCTGTCGACAGATCAGAAACAGAACCTGTTAGCTAAGCTAGTAAAAAGATTGATAGTAACAAAGATGAAGTTAGTTTTTTAACATATTGGAAAATAATATATTTCATCTTAATACTACTATTGTTTAAGTATTTTGGGATCTACTATTTTTATATGGATAATTGCCTTATCCACTTTCCTGTTTTTATGTATCGCTTACGATTAGTTATTCTAGTCTGTTTATGGTGTCATCTTGCTCCCGTATATAGTCAGGATTCGCTTTCTTTTTCTTTAAAAGTTATTGAAGAATCACCACCTTTTAGTGTGGACATAAATACAACTTCCTCCTCATGGGATTTTCAAATGCCCTTTGATTATTTATCACAATCTCCGAGTAAAGAAACAAAGAAAGTTTGTCGAAAGTATAACTACTTGCTTCATAAAGAACCAGATTCACTCAATGATCAGAGATATAGTCAACTCATATATGCATTGTGGGCGGAAGACAGGCTGGAAGAAGCAGAGAAATTGTGTCTGAAAGTTATTCATTCTTCTGATCCATATTATATTGGCATACATTATTACTCAGCGGGTATTATTGGAGATACTACTATCAGGGCTTATGGTAGCTTTACTGCAGATCATAGAAATGATGCCGCTATTATTCTAACAAAGATTTGTTTGAAACAAAAAAAATTTAAGGAAGCCTATCAGTATCTGGAAGATGCTATTAAAAAATATCCGGTTAGTTATACCTGTGGAACATACTTTTGGATGCAGAAGAATGAATATGATTTTCTATATGCGAGTTGTTATGAAGGTTTAAGCCAGTATAAACAGGTATTGGAGCTATTACTTCCCGAATGTCTGAATCGCCATGATGAGATAAGTGTTCGGGTGATAAAAAAGTTATTTACACCCAAAGCTATTGCAGATAGTTTGCAGAAAGCGGAGCAATCTATGCAATTTTTTTTGGACACCTTGCCTTCTTATTTTTACAGTACACATTTTGCTACATCAGATAATGCTGAAAGAACAGATACAATTATTTTTTATTCAGGAGTAGCTACAATGACTTTGTTTGGTACATCTATTCAATTAGATGCATCTGGCATCAAAAATGGTGAACATGCCACTCGTGAATATTTTATTCGCAAGTTTAGGAAATCCAGTTTTTATGATGAATTAGACTCAGAGTAAAACTATTCAGACAACTTTATACTATGGCAAAATGTATGGTGGCAATCTTTATTGGGTTCATACTTTTGATTGTTGGTTGCCAGCAGGAAACTAAGGATACAAATGCTGCAAAGACAAATGTGCAGACAACACTCGATACAACTAAAGCAAAACTGGCAAAGTTGATTAATCTGAGTGTATTCAAGCCTGTACATGTAAAGTATCAGTACACATTTATTGATAACTCCGGGCAAAATGAACGACTGTCTGTACCAGGGCCTTCAGATAGTTATTTACAGGCTGTTTTGTATTTTGATACTGTTACATTTGATAGTTTACAAAAACGCTATCATACAATAGAATATACTTCTCCGGGTTATGGGTATCAGGAGTTTGATTTTGACTGGCTGGATGCTACAGCCAAAGAAGAGTTGCATAAAAGTGATACAAGCTATCATGGGCATAGGGACTACTTTTTTGGACTGGGGCCAACAGGAAAATTGTGGTTTCTCAATAACAAAGTTCTACTTATGAAAAGCTCGAATTAATATGTAGATATTCAGATCTTTATAGGTAGATAACTGTGTTTCTTTTTATCTTGTAGTGAATTATGGTTTTTACTCATAAACTACAATCCTATGAATCTATCTGCTACACTATCTCATCGTTTCAATTTGATACAAAGCACTGCCTACTTTATCAGAAAACATTTTCTGGTAGTCGTCAGTCTTAGCCTCATTGCTGCCTTTGGCAGAGTTATTCAATTGGGAGGATTTGGTGCAATAAGTACATGGTTGCATATCGTGCTGGAGGTTGTAATCGAATCTGCCCGTATTCTCTTATGTATATATGTATTAGGATTTGCCAATGTAAAGAATGGTCTGCTGCGTATAAAACGATTCTTTACAAGCAAAGGCAATCGCAAGCAACAATGGAGAACCGCTGTTCAAAAGTTTAAACAGCAATGGATATCCCTTGTATTCAATTTAATATTGTTTATGGTTATTGCCTGGTTTTTTAACTATCTGATAGATCAAGCCGCTTATGAAACCTGCTTTTATTTAAAATTGAAAGAAGGTGGTATTCTGGTTAGCTCTGCTTCAGAATGGACAATACTTTTGTTTTTAAAGAATTTGTCTGTAATTCCCTTTACGTTGATTTTTGAGACATTGCTATTGCTTTGGCTTACCAATAAGTTTGACAGGCTTCAGCACAATGCCCAGCCTGTATATTAATTCTCACCTTCATTCTGTAGAGGAAGCATTACTCTTTTGAATAGCTGTTTGATCCTCTCAATCTCTTCCTGATACATTGTTTTTTTGCGGGTAGCAAAATAGAGCGTATTGGTTAGTTTGGGTGATCCCTCCCATATAAGCTTGATTTGCCCATTCCTGATTTCCTCCCGACAAAGGAAGTCAGGAATGACAGCCAGTCCTTTCCCTCCGGATAAACAACGTACAATGGAATTTAAGTTAGGGACAATGTAATTGGGTCTGAAATCCGGATGCTTTTTAAAATTTAGCTGCCAGAAACGAAACAGATGTTCCATATCTCCTGTGGTTCCATACCATTTCTGTTGTATGAGCCAATCCTGCATGCCTTGTTTGTCTTTCTTTTTGACTAAGTGCTGAAAAGGCAAATCGTCTATATCCACACCGCCTACAAGTACAATCGTTTCAGATGAGAATGCTTCATGATCAATCTGAGAGGACAAGCCTTGCTGGGGCGTAATGATGAGATCAAGTATTCCTTTTTCCAGATTATCCAGCATCTCAGGATAATCACCGAACCGGATAATGACATTGAAGGGAAGTGATGAAATATATTGCTCCAATGTAATCTGAAATGTTTCAAAACACATCCCGATACTTACTGTAGGTGTATGCTTTTCTGTACTTTTCTGAAAGTTTTTTTCTGCTTCTTCTAGCTTTTGCAGAGGTTCATTGATAAAATTATAGAAGATCTTTCCTTTTTCGGTTGGTATCATTCTACGGCCTGTGCGTTCAAACAGCTTATATCCCATATAACTTTCCAGCGAGCTCAGATGCAGACTCACTCCCGGTTGAGAAATGAACAGGCTTTCAGCAGCGCCACTCAGTGTGCCGGTTTTATATATCGCTTTAAAGGTGCGGTACCATTCCAGATTTACCATAGTCAAAGTATTATAATTCTGATACGAAGGTATAATTTAAGTTATTTTACTGATATATATAACTGTAGTATTTTTGTATCAGTAAACAAAACAGATATGAAAAAGATATTCATTATAAACGGAGGGCAGTCATTTGCGCATTCAGGCGGACAGTTTAACGAAACTCTTACTGCTGTTACAGAAACATTCTTCAAAAACCAGCCTGGCTTTGAAGTAAAAACAACCCATGTAAGTGAAAAATATAATCCGAAAGAGGAAGTAGAAAAATATAAGTGGGCAGATATAGTAATTTATCATACACCTATCTGGTGGTTTCAGTTACCTCATGGATTCAAAAAATACATTGATGTTGTCTTTACAGAAGGACACAACAACGGGATTTACCGTAGTGACGGACGTTCTTCTCAGAATCCAGCTATTAACTATGGTACAGGAGGGCTATTACATGGCAAGCAGTATATGCTGACTACTTCATGGAACGCTCCCAAGGAGGCTTTTACACTACCCAATGAATTTTTCATGGAAACCAGTGTAGATGATGGCCCCTTGTTTGGTTTTCATAGAATGAATGCCTTTACAGGTATGAACCCTCTGGAAAGCTTTCATTTTCACGATGTAGAGAAAAATGCAGACATAAAACGGGATATGATAGCCTATACCCTACATCTGGAAAAGCTCTTTGTTTCGACTGAGGTGGTTAGCTAAGTATAGCTTGGAAAAGTGACAAAGAGAACAAAAGTTAACTTTAATGGTAGTAGACTGGGTAGGTGCGTAAGGATAAAAATTCCACGGATCTAGTGTTAGTTCTTTGAGTAAGCTAAAAATAAAAAAGCTAAAATTAAGAGTGACTAAGAGAACTATAAAGAAATGAAAGAAGAAGGAACTCTAATCCGTATTTATCTGAGCAGTAAAATGGCAGACGATTTGTTTTTCAATAAGACTGTCAGGAAACATACATAACAGCTAATCTTTGATACTATGCGTCCACGAGCCTCCTATGAATAGTTTTGGTCGTTTGATAAAATCTTTACCATCCTTGTTAAGTTTGATGGTATCAGATTGGTTGATTATAAAAACCTGACCAAACGTCGGGAATGCAGCTAAGAAGCGGCTTTCAATCACTGCTCCATGATTGGCTTTAAGAATGAATGAATAGGTTCTGACAACTGTATCCCAGTTGGCCATTGGAATTACAATAGGATGTAAGTAGTTATTTTTCTCCATTAAATCAAAAGTCTTTATCGAGTCTCGGATACAAAGGTTGTACTGTGACTGGCCACTATCACCAGGAAACCTGAAATTAGCTGGATAAAGGACTTGAATGGTTTTATCTTTGTTTGTCTTGTTGTGTATTGCTACACCAATGCCTGGATCACATGAATACAAACAGGATAGTAAGAGCATGATAACTCCTGCAATTTTTTTGTTTCTCATTCGTATGATATCAGTTTAAGAAAAAGAGGTTAAAAAGTAATCAAAATACTCCAGCGCCTACAGCCTTTTCAAAAGTGTAGACGCTGGGGTATTTACTTATATCCCCAATCCCTTGTATTGGAAAAAAGTTTATTTCAGAGAGCGAACAGTTACATGATCTTCTTCGCCCATTTTCCATACTTCTCCTGTAATCTGAATAGTTTCTCCCACCTTTACAGCCCGATATTGACTTGCATTTTCTTTCAGATTGGCGTGACTAACTGTCGCAAAATATGTTTTGTTGTCACTGGTTACTAGCTTGGCTGTATAACCATCCTTGCCTGGTGTTACTTCTTTTACTTCTCCCGAAATAGATTCAAGCTGGGTTTTTGTACTGTCTTCTGTGGCAGTAGAAGCTGTTGTATCCTCTACTAGTGTGGCTACTGTGTCTGCAGTCGATTCTGTTGTTGCTGTCGACTCTTCAGTGTGTGAAGCACAACTTGCAGCAAAAGCTAGCACTGCTACAAAAGACAAACTTCTGAAATACTGTTTCATAATTGGATGTGAAAAATGAAAAATAAAATAGGGTACAAAGGTATAACAAAAAACAGCTAAGTTTTTCAAATCGGGTGCTGCAAAACTCTTATATAATCTTAGGTGCTATTCCTGAGCCTTTTATCTTGCTATCTGTTCAAGTATGTTATTCTAGTCTAATTTGGTATCAAATTATCATGAGATACTTGATCTTAAAGAAACAATAACATGAATAAGAAGTTATTGTACAATCAGAACGAAGCAGGCCACATAAATCAGGAAGCAACTATTACCCTAGAAGACAATGGGCAAGGTATTGAAGATGTCTACAAAGAAAAGCTTTTACTATGTTCTTCCTAGGGGGCAGAACGAAAGGATGGATCTGGATTGGGTTTGTATATTGTTAAAAAAGTCGTAGAACAGATGGGTGGAAAGATTATGCTTAGAAGTGAGATAGATAAAGGAACGCTCTTTACTATTATTCTACCTAATCTGAAACCTGAGAGTACCGCTTCTTTATCAGGTGTCTCAGGCAAATAATTAATAATAGTAGAAGAAATAATTTATGGCAGAAAATAAAAAAAGAACCGACAATGTATCGATTCTTTTCCTTTGACTAAACAAGAGCCCTTTCACGTCTCTAAATGACTCTATTTAGCTCAATAACGTTATAATTGGATGATTGTTGTTTTAACATGCCAGACTTATAGTCTGTTAATTCTTTTTAGTGTAAGTGGTAGCGAATCAATCCAAATGGTGATTGCCAGAATTAGAGGCATTTAATGCTTCTTTTTCTGAACGGTTTTGAAATACAAGAAAACCATTTACCAATAGGAAAGATACAATAGCAGCGGCAGTCATCATAGTTGTAGTAATTAAGAGTGTTTTATAGACGTGCAAAATCTATACCAAATTTTAATACTTAATGGCGGTTGTATGAAAAGGTAACCTGTTTTCACAGGAAGAAAAATATTTTTTTGCTTCTATAACGTAAGATGTAGAGATGTATTATACTGATAGCCAGAGAAAATGATATTTTTACTTTTTATAAATTCTTATAAAGTTGGTTGTGTACCTTGTATGGCAGCCCAGGATGATAGTGGAAAAGAAACAGCAAATACACGAATAACTTCAATCTTGGGCGATGTAGTCAGATTCTGCATCTGGATAATATCGTGTAAGTCTTTTAACGCCTTTTTGGGAGTCAGGGTTTCCTTATCATGCCAAAGAGTTTTGTTGGGAAGATAATAAACTGTATTATCAGAAATAAACTGGTCTTTATATCCTTTCTTTTTTAGCTCCTGCTTAACGATTTTGTATTCCGAACTGATGTCGTAACTTATTAAGATACCCATTGTTTTGTATAGATTGAGATTCTGATTGTATTGCTATAGATTATAGAGAGACGGTTTTTATTCCAATTAAAAAAATATGCCTGTATAAAAAAAAGAGCAGATAAGGATATCTGCTCTTTTTTAATTACTCTATGTTTTAATTTACGATTACTATATGTACGTAAATAAGTCTACAAATGGATTTTTATTTACTGGAATCTGGGAAAAAAAATCCAAAATTTTATTGTAACGACTTGTTACTGACGGGAACTATCCGGATGATCGTTGCGGTCGTTTTCAGGAGCCTGTGCATTAGAAGAATGTCCATGTTTGTTGTCTCGCCAGTGATGATGTTCTTGCGAATCTTCATAACAATGATGGGGGTGATTATGCCATCTGTTCCAGTGAGCTGGACCTACAAATGCCCGCAATGTTCCGAATGTAAGGGCTGCTGCAGTAAAGGCAATCAGAAATCTTGTGCTTCTTTTCATAGTTATATCTTTTTTTTTCTGTGAATGAATAGTTTGATCTATCAGATGTGAGCCTGCTTTACATGCTTTCTGCAGGTTTGCTACGATAAAACCCGCAACGATCCTGAGAACGTTGTTTAAATGCTGTATACTCCTCGTCACTCATACTTCGAATACGATCCGTGAAATGGGTAAAGGATCTGCGATGCCCAGATGGTCCAAACCGTCTGCGGGCAAAGAGTCGGAAAAGAGCGCCAATAATTACAATGAATAATACAATGCGTAGTAAAAAGAACGGCATAAAAAAGAGTGCAGTTCCAAACAAGGCACCAAACAAAATGGATTTAAAGATTTGTGCAGTCATTTTCTTAGTTGTTTAGAAATAGATAAATAGGGTTTATATAAGAGAAGACGTAGCACATAAAAGAATTACTTTAAAAAAGGATAACTATTTTTGGCTACCCTTTACACTAGAAGTTTATGAATGAGGGAGACTGGCAGAGAGGTAAAATTGCGTGAAGGAGATAAGGTATAAAATAAACAGAAAAGTGAATCCAATTTGTACAGGTATTAATCCAAATAGTCCTATATTTAAGTCGGAATCTACTACATAAGTAAATCCCTTTCCTATTCTTTCCGCTTATTAACTATTTACCACTTATGTCACTACATCGTCGTGATTTTCTGAAGCAGTTGGGACAAGCCTCGGCTGCGGCTGCTTTCTTACCTGTATTAGGTGATGCATTTGCTGCATCTCCAAAAAAGATGTTTTTTGAGATATCTCTGGCAGAATGGTCATTGCATAAAGCAATTTTTGGAAAACAACTTTCTAACCTGGATTTTCCCGTTAAAGCAAAAAAAGACTTTGGAATTACTATTGTTGAGTATGTAAATACCTGTTTCTTTGATGGTACACACACATTTAAGGAAAATGCCACCAATCAGACGTATCTGAAAGAACTACTGATGCGCTGTAAAGACAATGGTGTACGCAACCACCTGATTATGTGTGACGCAGAAGGTAATCTGGGGGATTTGGATGATGCCAAACGGAAACAGGCTGTTGAAAATCACTACAAATGGGTAGAGGCAGCTAAATATCTGGGTTGTGCCACTATTCGTGTGAATGCTGCTGGCGAAGGTACTGCTGATGAAGTAGCGAAAGCCGCTACAGATGGATTGGGACGGCTGTCAGAGTTTGCTGCCAAGTCTAAAATCAATGTAATTGTTGAAAATCACGGGGGCTATTCTTCAGATGGGCAGTGGTTGTCTAAAGTGATGAAGGCTGTAAATATGAAGAACTGTGGTACATTACCTGATTTTGGCAATTTCTGTTTAAAATGGCAGGCTAACCATGCTGGATGCGACGAATCGTATGATCGTTACAAAGGAACAGAAGAGTTGATGCCTTTTGCTAAAGGTGTAAGTGCTAAGACCTATAATTTTGATGAGAAGGGAAATGAGAAAGATATGGATTATGCAAAATTGCTCAAAATTGTGAAACAGGCAGGTTTTAAAGGTATTGTTGGGATTGAGTATGAAGGTAGTACATTAACTGAGGAAGAAGGTATCCGTAAAACAAAAGCTTTACTGGAAAGAGTAGGGGGAACTGTATAGTTAGGATAGTAATACGATGGAAGCTTCTGTATCTATTAGATACAGAGGTTTCCATCGTATTCTTGTTACTCAGAACCTAATTGTATCCCGGATTCTGTTTTAATCGCGCTGTTCCATTCACCACACTCAAATCAATTTGATATTGAGGAATAGGAAAGTAGTTGTTTTTGCCATTAACATATTTTCCTCCTGACAGGTCTGTTGTTATTTTTGATTCATAACCAAAATAGTTTGTGAGAGACTGCCCGGCCTGGCCCCATCTGACCAGATCAAAAAAGCGATGTCCCTCCATGGCAAGCTCAATACCACGCTCATAGTAAATGGCTTGCAAAACATCTTCTTTACCTTTCCCTGCTAACGTTCCTGCTGGATAGGGTTTTACTTGATAATTAGCTGCTGGTGTAGTGGAATAACCTGTTAGTGGATTCTCATCATCGATATAGGTATAGAGCCAACCCGTTTTATCAGCAGCCCGGGTTCTTATTCTATTTATATATTCTTCCGCTTTAACCAGGCTTCCAGCATTTGCTTCAGCTTCGGCAGCCATCAATAACACATCTGCAAAACGGATAATCAGTACGTTAATCGCATTTCCGGGTGCCCATGAGCTCAAATCGGCATACAAGTCCTGTGTCTTTTGACGATGAACATTCTTTTTAGGGGCATAAGGTCCGGCAAATGCCTGATCACGTACCCAATCTTTACCTGGAAACAAGCCCCAATCGTGATACGGAATTCCTCTGCGTCCGATTGTCCAGTCTATGCGTGGATCTAGAGGGCCTGCATCTGGCGTAAAGGGTGTAGAAGAAGATAGATTCATGTCATTTTTGATAGGATGACTATCGTAATCAGTCAGATAAGGTAACCCGGTTCCATCTGTACGGTACATATTGGCAAGCATTTGTGAGGGCTGGAAAAAACCGCAGCAACTGAATGGCGCTCCTTCTCCATAAGGAAAATTAAGCATTCCTCCCTGGTTGGCATTGGTAATGTCGAGTGTGCCATCATTGGCTACCATCTGAATCGCAAAAACAGATTCTGCATTATTTTTGGTAGCCGCATCAAAGTTATCTTTAAAGGATACAAGGTCATATTTGAGTCCATTGGTGGTAACACCATTGTTGATGACAGCCGTAAATATGGTCACTGCATCCGCAAATTTTTGCTCATAGAGGTACGTTTTACCCAAATACGCACCCGCGGCCCATTTATTCGCACGTCCCACAAGTGTTTGTGTTTCAGGTAAGTTTTCGTATGCAAATTGGAAGTCGGCTTCAATCATGGGCCATATATCTTTGTCGTTTGGCTGGTTAAAATCCGTTGTAGTTTCATCAATCCAAGGCACCATATTCCACATTTTCTTGAGTTCAAAGTAATAGTGACCTCTTAAAAAACGAGCTTGTGCTTCAGTATTGGTTTTTTCCTGATCAGACAAATCTGTTACCAGTGGCAATACCCTTAGTACAGTATTAGCACGGGAAACGCCTTCATACAAAGCCTTCCATTTTGTATTGAAAAATCCATTATCTCCACCCGTTGCAAAAGTTGCAATAGCAGTAATAGGTGTTTGGTCTCCACCATCACTGCCTTTATGAGCTTCACCTCCGGTAATGGAGCCATAAATCCAGTTGTCAGGGGCAGACTCCCATCCATTACCTCCTGTAAAATCTCCTTGCCCATCCAGTACTCCATAAGCCCCTGTCAAAAGACCATCAATTCCTTTGGCATTGGCCAGTACCTGATCTCCCAATGCCCCCTGGACAGGCTTATCTAAAAAGCTATCGTTACAACTTGACATAACGACCAAGCTACTCACTACTGAAAGAGCAGCAATATATTTAGTTAACTTTTTCATATGTAGGTTCTTCAGCGGTGATCAAAAAGTGAGATTAAGGCCAACTGTGTACTGTTTGGCAGAAGGGTAAGATCCTTCATCAATACCAAATATGATTTGGCTGCCACTGGTGTTTCGGCTCACTTCCGGGTCAATACCAGAGTAGTTGGTTATGGTGAATAAATTAGTTGCCTGTATATAAAAGCGCAACTGCTGTATCTTTAACTTGGTCAACAATGTAGGAGAGAGGGTATATCCCAATTGTATGTTTTTGGCACGCAGATAGGACCCATTCTCAACAAAATAGGAATTAGGGACGTTAATCGTGCTAAAAGAACTTGCGTTTTCCTGGATAGGAGCTTTTGCGTTATGATTTTCAGGTGTCCACGAGTCATATAAGGCGGTTTTACTTTTGGCCCCTGAACGGGAGGAGTTAAAATCGGTCCACCACAGAGTCTGATTCCATATCTGGTTGCCCTGCACTCCATAGAAAAAGGTGCTCAAGTCCCATTGTTTATACGTAAATGCCAGGTTAAGACCATAACTAAAATCCGGATTGGGGTTTCCAAGCATCTGGCGGTCTGCTGCAGTTATCTGGCCATCTCCGTTATTGTCGGCATATCTGAAACGTCCCAGCGCGGCACCATCCTGATACATAGCATCGGGGTTGCCGGTTTTTTGGGCAGCCTCTGCATTGGCAGCTGTAATTTCCTCGGTAGAGTTCCAGAATCCAATTACTTTATATCCATAAAACTGACCGATAGAATTGCCAACCTGATTTCGTACGATAGATGCACCATCAAAATCGCGACCTTCCAGATCAAAATAATTAGTAGAGTTAGTTACTTTGACAATCTTATTGTTATAACTGGTAAATGTTAGCGTTGTCGTTAATTTCAGGTCATGACCTATGTCAAAGATGGAATTGACTTGTAGGTCAATACCCTTGTTTTTCATTTGTCCAATATTGACAAAAGGTACTGTGCCACCGCCTGCTGTACCAATGAGAGAAGGATTAAAGAGTAGGTCTTTGATATCCTTTACATAATAGTCGGCACTTATGTCCAAGCGGCCGTTAAAAAAAGAAGCGTCAATGCCAATATTCGTACTAATATCTTTTTCCCAAATGGCATTAGGGTTGCCTATCTGGCTTTTTTCAAAACCTTCATATGCGCCACTACCACTGGTGCCGGCAAGGTCATAGTAAGAACTTCTACGATTGGCACTATAGGTCGTAAAGGCGTTTCCGGTACCAACATTAATCTGATTGCCCATTACTCCGTAATTAGCACGTAGCTTTAACTCATTAACCCAGGCAACACCTGCCATAAAATTTTCTTTGGAAATCCGCCAACCTGCACTTACGGCAGGAAAATAACCATATCGTTGGTTGATAAACTTAGAAGAACCATCACGTCTCAAAATGGCACCCAAAAGATATTTGTCATTATAGATATAATCTACACGACTGATAAGCGAATAAAGAGCATCCAGTGAACGGCTGCTGTAATTGCTTCGTGTTCCAGAGCCAGTACTCAGATTTACATAATTAGGATCAAAAGAGAAATACCCTTGTGTGCTGCCTCCAACTTCCCAGTATTTGTTATTATAGGCTTCTGTACCCGCAACAACGGTCAATTCGTGTTTTCCAAATAGTTTGTGGAAGGTTAACAAGTTGGTCCATGTCCAGTTAAATCCGCTATAAGAACCTTCCGAATATGTATTGGTATTGCTATTTTCTTTGTTTTCGTAGGTTGGGAAAGCAAAAGAATTCCATCTTCCTGAATAGTTCTCTCCCCCAAAACTGGTGCGTAGTGTAAAGTCTTTTAGTATATCGACTTCGGCAAAGATATTTCCAAACAAACGATTGTCAAGACCTTTGTCATAGCGTGTCCTGTCTCGTATGGCTACTGGATTAAAGGCATCTCCCATGCCTGCAGCACGGCTTCCAGCATAATTACCCATGATGTCATATACAGGTACAATGGGTTGCATTCGAAAGGAAAAGCCAATAGCTGAGCCTGCATCGGAAGTGGAGGATTTTGGGTTGTCAGAGATCGTATATACCAGGTTTTCTCCAATTCGAATGTGTTTTCCAATATTGTATTGACTATTGGAACGAATTGTGTAGCGCTTTAGGTAGGTATTGGTCAGAGCTCCCTGCTGATTGAAGTAATTTAAAGAAAATAAATAATTTCCCTGTTCGCTCCCACCACTAAGTGAAATGTTGTGACTAGTAGACGGTGCTGGTTTAAAAATCTCATGAAACCAGTCTGTACCGCTCTTGTTAGCTTTTACAATCTGGTTAAATGTGTTAAAGTCATCTACTGAGGTATAATTGGGATTAACATAATATAGGTCAGGGTTTGTACCAGGGTCGCCTTCTTTTGCACCGGTTGGTAGAATGTAGTCAGGCAGCACCGGACTTGAGCCGTAACCGTACTGATCATCTCCAACAGGTAAGCCAGAGTTCTTTTGTACCTGAAATTTTAACTGGGCCTGTTCTTGTGGTGTCAAGGTATTCCAGATATTGCCTTTGGGTGGTGTCTGTATACCAAACCAGGCACTATACACTACTTTTACCTTATCTTTTCCTTTTTTGGTAGTGATGATAATAACCCCGTTAGCTGCCCGTGAACCATAAATAGAAGCAGATCCGGCATCTTTCAGTACTTGCATACTGGCTATGTCATTGGTATTCAGGTCAGCAATAGAGGTTGTCGGAACTCCATCCACTACATACAGTGGGTTGTTGTTGCCGAATGTATTCAGACCCCGAATGCGTACCTGAGGAGCATCACCCGGTTGTCCTGACGTAACTACTGTTACACCAGAAGCTCTGCCTTGTAATTGATTAGTTACCTGTCCATCTGTACTTTGTTTTAGTTGGTCTACGTCTACCACTGATACAGCACCAATCAAGTCTTTTTTGCGTTGAGCGCCATAACCCGTTACCACTACTTCTGTGAGTGTGGAAATATCTGGTTGCATCTGTAAATCGATAGTGGTGCGTGTGCCTACCATCACTTCTTCTACCAGAAAGCCAATGAAACTGTAAATCAGTATTGTTTCGCTTCCTTCTACCTCAATACTATAGCTTCCGTCACTATTGGTTAGCGTACCTTGGGTGGTACCTTTGACACGAACGGAGACAGAGGGTAGAGGTTCTCCTTTATCATCGGTAACTTTTCCTTTTACTGTCCAGCCCACTCTTTGCAATGGCTGTGGTTCATCTGTTTCTAGCCTCTGTTCTTCTTTTAGTTTTTCAGTTACCCCAATCAAATTGCCTTCCCGATGAAATTGAAGAGTAGTTTGCTTTTCGATCATTTGCAGGATATCCGCAAGGGGCAAGCGATTTGCATACAGTGTGATTGGGGGAGAATTCCGTACCAGCTTTTCATCAAAAGCGAATGTAACGCCAGTTTGTTGTTCAATAGCTTTGAAAACCATCCGTACCCGGTTTGCTCTTATATCCATCGTGACATGCTGAGCACTGGAGGGATCTGCCATTAAGAAAGTACTACTTAGTAAGCTCACGCCCAGAATTAATGTAGAAATGCGCATACATTTTTTGAACAAGGGAATGCCCTTATGGTAATAATTTGCCATATTTGTCTAAGGTTTAATACGTAGTTGTTAAACTGGTTCCTGTCTGCTATTGATGGTTCGAAGCATTGAATAACAGTAGGAAAGTATATACCGGGGACATTTGCCGTGTTCCCGGAATTTTTGAGCCCGCTCTCCTTGAAAACCGACTCGTTTGGTTTTATTTTCCTTTATTTGATGACTATTGTTGTATCATTTACTTGTGAATAATTGAATTTTTTGGAAAAGCTGAGTACTTTCAATACATCTTCCATAGGCTGATTATCAAGAGTTATTGTTATTTTTTCAGTCAGCAAGTCTGGGTTTTTAATCAAAATATGTTGTTTATATTTTCTTTCAAGTGCAAAAAAAACTTCAGGCAAAGGCTCGTCCTCAAATATCAGTCGGTTCTCTTTCCAGGGGGCTATGGCAGGCTTACTGATGGGGACAACCTGCATGTGATTAGTATTGTGAACTAGTACTACCTGCTCTGCAGGAAGTACTATCTGTGCTGGCTTTTCGGGATTTTTACGTAATTGCACACCTACTTTTCCAGTCCGGACACTCACTTTTATTGTAGCGTCTTTTTCATATGCTTTTACATCAAAGCTGGTTCCAAAGACAGTAATGTCCAGTGTTTTGGCGTGAACAATGAAGGGTTTGTCTGTCCTGTGAGCAATATCAAAGAAAGCTTGACCTTCCAGTAAAATAACTTCCCGGGTTTTACCTGAAAACGAATCAGGATAACTGAGTTTGGACCCTGCATTGAGCCAGATAGTAGAGCCATCAGATAAGTTAAGCTTTTGTGTTTGGGCAAGTGGGACTTGTATAATCTTAGTGGTAGATTTTGCTCGAGGAGTAAACTCTTGTGAAAACCAGAATATGGCCACAACAAAAGCAGCCGCAATGCCTGACCAAAGAGAAAGCTTTCTGATAGACCGAACAGGTAGTCGTTTTACAGGAGAATGGGTGTCTGTTCCCATTCCTGCTGTTTTTAGTTTGGTGTGAATACGCTGTTTTAATTCATCACTTGTTTGATTCAGAAATGCTTCAGACTCCTCTGCTTCACTAGTTTCATGATCATACCATGCATGCAATACCTGCTTTTCTTGTTCTGTGGCTGTCCCATTCAGGAACTTTTGTGCGAGTTGTTGAATGTATTCTTCTGTCATAAAGGATAGGGTATTGCCCTTTTTCACTTCTAGAGTAGAAATAGAATGAAAACCCCTTAGTCAGAAATTCAAAAAAATAGTATTTTTTTGAATGATTGGATGTGTTAGCGGCGAATGTTGTTGATAGTGAGTGTATTAGTGTGTCTTGAAACCGATGGTTTGTATTCCTAGAACAGATACTAAATTAGTAAAGCCAACCTTGGATCTTTTCTAACGATGAAATTTTAAAATCGTAGAAAGGAAATTTTATGAGAAGAGCAGTAAGAGCATAAGTTGTAGGAGCATATGCATGGCATTACTAAGATTGATTCGTATCACCTTTAATGCTTTAGTCAGGTGTGCTTCGGCTGTTTTTTGGGAAATTTTCATCTCTTCACAAACATCAGCCAAGGGCTTGTCCTGTAGTTTGTTGTATTGAAACACAAGCCGACATTTTTCGGGAAGCTGATTGGTGAGTTTGGTAATGATTTCAAGTAATAATTTGTTTTCTATCTCTTCTTCTATAGATACAGACTTAGGCTCAGTATGTTGAATGAGACTTTGGGTTTGTTCTGCTTGTTTTGATTTGGCTAAATACCGATAGACTTCATAACGGAGCATCGCCGCCAGATAGGGTTTTAGCGATTGAATGTCAAGTGTTTGTCTTTTGGTCCAGACAAGCATGAAGGTGTCCTGGGTGATTTCCTCCGCAACTTGAGTTGATTTAACCATTCGATAGGCTGCATAGAAAAGTTTATCCCAATAACGGTTGTAAATTTCATCAAATGCGCCTTCTATTCCATTTTTCATTAAAATAGTAAGCTCATCATCCGAAAGATTTTTCAGGTTGATCATGCTTGATAGGCATTAGGCAGAGTGGAGAATTTTTTACCAAATATAGAATAATTTATAGAAAAGACAAGTTGGTATTTGTGGGAAAATTCAATAGTAAATATTGAATTATTGGTATGATATGGTATTTTGTATTATAAAAATAGTAAATTGCAGTATACTGTAGTATAAAAGATATAGGTGAGATTAAAAAGTTCGTTGTAAAGCTGCGACTTAATACAAAATGTATTTGTTAGAAATGTTTATTATTTCTGGATATTACTCTTACTTTTCTTCTGTCATCCTTCCAGAATAAAAGGATTAATATCCATTATAACCGCTGCAATATTTTTATCATTTGCCCTGTTGATCCCTCTACCAAGTAGACGCATTCATTTCGTCAAACTTGGGAATGGATAATGTTTATAGATTTAGATAGTAAGGTTTGAGTAGTTGTATAAAATCATCCGTATAAGTACCATCTACAGAAGTCTTTATATACAGAGTCTTTGTTTGTGGAGTAGAATCCTTCGTAAAGGAAAAACTATTTATAGTTCGGATTTGCTTGCCTTCTATATAATCAAATAGCTGTAACTCTTCGTATTTATACAAACCATAATCAAAACAATTCTTTTCAAGCTGGCTACTTTCATAAGGAGGTAGTAATGTGATGAAGCGACCTGTTGAGGCAAGTAATGTTGACACGACCTGAGCTAGTTCCGGTAATTGAAGTGCTTCTCCATGCATAGCTACATTCTGTGTGCTATGTTTTCGCTTTAGGTGATTGCTGAAGAAGGGAGGATTACAGACAATCAGGTCATAGGGTAGAAGTGTTGTCTGACTAAACTGTAGAATATCCTGTTGTATTACTTTTATCTGATGGCTCCAGGGGCTATTTTTTACATTCTCGTTTGCTTGTTGGGCAGCCGCTTCGTCAATTTCAACTGCATCTATTGGACTATCGGTACGTTGTGCCAGCATCAGTGCCAGTAAGCCTGTGCCTGTGCCAATATCCAATATGTGGATTGCTGTTTCTACAGCAGTATAGGCACCCAGCACACAGGAATCCGTACACACCTTCATTGCACACTGATCCTGATTAATACGAAATTGTTTAAATTGAAAGAAAGAGTTTTTGCCCATCGAATGCTGTATTTTCTGCAAAAGTATGATAAAATGCGGTAGTTCCCGACGGCTTATCATAGTTGCCTGTATGTAAATCCATGAATAGATATTGAGTCAATGCCAGAAGATTTGTGTATTTTACAGCAACTTTGTTAGACTATGCAATCTTTTGTATGAACGTCACTATCGATTTCTGGGCGATTGTCAATTTGTTGGGTGTAATTCAGGGACTTCTATTGTCGGTTGTTTTCTTTGCAACCAATCAGGGAAATAAGAGAGCCAATAGATTACTCGGCTTATTAGTATTAACAGGCGTATTCACAACCTTTGAAATATTTGCTTCCTATACAGGATTAGTTGTCTATTTTCCTGCTGCTATCAATACTACAGAGTTTTTGGATTTCGTAATGGGGCCATTAATCTATTGGTATACACTGGCATTGATAAAGCCTGACTTTACCTGGAAAGGACAATGGGTGCATCTGATTCCTGCCGTTATATTTCTGATACTCCGCATGCCCTATATGTTGCAAAGCAGTGAGTTTAAGTTGCAGGATGTGAATGAAGTCTATCATCGTATTCCTTTTAATCCTATCCATTGCAAGCCTATACTGTGGTTTCCCAAATACCATTTTGGCGGATTCTGGATGGACCTTATGGTAAGTCCCAGTAAACTTTTATACCAGGGATGGGCATTGTATATGATTTATCGTTTTGCTAGAGAAAGAAACGAGTCGTTCTGGACTATCTCCAATCTGTATCTGAAACGATTTAGTCGTCTAATTATATTTATTGGCGTAGTTCATATCATTGTGGGTGTTATCTCCCTAATCTCAGTAGATGATCTGGGTGATATTTATATTGCAGATATTGCTTCACTCAGTTATTACTTTATCAGTTTCTGGGTCATCCAAGATTCACGAATGTTTGCTGCGCAAAGTTTGATTCATGAAGGAGAGAAGAGAAAATATGAGAAGTCGAGTCTGGATGATAAAGAAACTCCTGTACTTGTACAAAGACTCCTGTCCTTTATGGTAACAGAACGACCTTATCTGAATGGTGATCTGACATTAAATGAACTGGCTGATAAATTAAAGCTTTCTACACATCACCTTTCACAACTGGTCAATGAACAGATTGGGAAGAACTTCTCTGATTTTATAAATGAATATCGGGTAGAAGAATTGAAGAAGCGTTTGCAAGACCCAGCCAGTACGCATATTAAGATTGAAGAACTAGCCTTTGAGAGTGGCTTCAATTCCAAATCCGTTTTTAATACGGCCTTTAAAAAAATGACAGGACTAACCCCATCCCAGTTCCGAAAATCTACCTCACCGATCAACGATACCTCCGAAAAAGTGGCTTAAAACGTTCGTTCCGATAAGTCCGAACGCCTGAATTATCGGAATTGTCTTCTGTTGCATAGGGTCCGTCTAGTTTTGTGTAATCATTCACTACTACAAAAATCGCATGGAAACACTTGCAAAAACAGCAACACGGCAATATGGACTAGACTGGGTCCGGGTTAGTGCTTTTTCACTTCTTATCTTTTATCATACAGGAATGTTCTTTGTTACCTGGGATTTCCACTTTAAGAATCCAGACACTAGCAAAAGCATGGAATTATGGATGCTGTTTATGAACCAATGGCGACTTCCTTTATTATTTCTGATTTCAGGTGCAGGGGTAAGCTTTGCATTGAAAAAGCGAAGTGGCTGGCAGTTTACCAAAGAACGCTTTGTACGTCTTTTTATTCCTATTGTATTTGGTATGTTGGTTGTTGTACCTCCGCAGATTTACATGGAACGGTTGTATAAGCATCAGTTTATAGGCTCGTATCTGGATTTTTATCCTTCTGTATTTGATTTTGTTCCTTATCCGGAAGGAGGCA
This sequence comes from Xanthocytophaga agilis, assembly GCF_030068605.1. Taxonomy (NCBI): domain Bacteria; kingdom Pseudomonadati; phylum Bacteroidota; class Cytophagia; order Cytophagales; family Rhodocytophagaceae; genus Xanthocytophaga; species Xanthocytophaga agilis. The sequence goes on along the minus strand of NZ_JASJOU010000007.1, from coordinate 272,335 downwards.
GTCTTAGCTGGCATCACCTATGGTTTATTGTCTACCTGTTTTTCTATTGTCTAATTGGACTACCTTTGTTTTTATACCTGCGCAAACCAGATGGGCAACGGCTGATGGCGAAAGTTATTTCGTTTGTCCAAAAATATCCATTGAGTCTTTTTCTATTAGCAGTTCCTATTGAGGTGTATTACATTACTCTCTATCCAAAATTTGAGATTACACATGGATTGACAGATGATTGGTTTAATCATGCTTTTTCCTTTACGATGTTTGTATATGGATATATTCTGGCTTTACAACCTGCTTTACTGGAATCTATCAAAAACATTCGTAAAGTCTCTCTGATTGGTGGTATTGTGTCTTTTCTGACTATGCTGGTCTTTGTATTTATGCCTTATAGGGACTATATAACTTTCATACCTAAATTTCCTATTGAGCCATACGATGCATCCTTTCTGGTTTATTTTACCTTAAAGAGTTTTAACTTATGGTTCTGGATACTGGCTATTATAGGATATGCATTACATTCTCTGAATTTTTCAAACCGGTTTTTAACCTATGCCAATGAAGCGGTTTATCCTTTTTATATTCTGCATCAAAGTGTAATGTTGGTCATTGGGTATTATATCATTCAATGGAATATGAGTGTAACACCTAAGTTCTTTCTGATTGCAGTAGGTATGTTTGTAATTACTGCATTGATTTATGAGTTTGGCATAAGACGCTGGAAATTGACCAGAGTTCTATTTGGATTGAAACCCCAGCGTGAGAAACTGGCAAAAGCTGTTTCTTCTGCAAACCTTACCAACGCCTGAATGATAGTTGGCAATAAAGAGGCATAAGTAATGTAATAAATATAGCAGTATCCTTTATTTTTATGTAGTCAGGGATAAAAGTGTTAAAAGAGTTTAACCTTTTATCCCTTTGAATGCCCGTTTGTTACAACTTCTTTGTTAAAAAAGCTGAAAAAATAAATATTAGCGGCAGATTCAAAATATTCCTCCTATTTTTGCAGAAACCATGCTAACCTAACTTGGAAACTACGCCAGATATATCATCAAAGTCTCTTTCTGAGGAAGAAGCTACCTGGCTTCACCTCTGGCAAACAGACCAATCGAAGTTTATGGAAGTGGTTTTTAAGCGTTTTTATGTTCCTCTGGGCCGTACAGTGAACCGCATGCTGAATGACCAGGATGCTACAGAAGACATTGTTCAGGAAGTTTTTATCAAGATCTGGAACAATAGGGAAAACCTTCAGTTTAACTTCTCTATCAAGGCATACCTGTACCGCTCTGCCATTAATTCAGCCTTGAATTATCTGGAAAAAAGTAAGAAGACTGTGACATTAGAATCAGATTCTATGCCAGAGCCTTCTCATTCGGATGTGGAAGAAACGTTTAATCTAAAGGAAGTGGAAACACACATCCAGGATGCCCTTAACAACCTTCCCCCTGCCTGTAAGGCTATTTTTGTTTTAAGCCGTTATGAAGACATGAGTTACCGTGAAATTGCGGAGTCTTTGCAGCTTTCACCTAAGACCATCGAAAACCAGATGGGTAAAGCCCTCAAACTTATGAGGGACTACCTGAGTATTTATGTCCGGAATATGATGGTACTGTTGTTTTGACTACAAGCTTCATATTCAGGCTCTGCTCCTAACTTAGTAAAGCAAGCGTAAAATATAAAGGCACTTCCCATGGCAATTACTGCCCAGGCAATCTTGGTTGATGTTAGTTTCATGAATGTGTTAGTTAAGTGATAGAGTGAATATAAAAAATATTTTAATTTTTTTCAAAATCGCATAGGGGTACTTTAGGGGTATGCCTGTCTTAGTTATAGAAAGTCACAAAAATCCATGGATGAGAGGAACGAAAGATATTGGGAGCTGGTAGCCAGATATCTGAAAGATGAAATTTCAGAAGAGGAAAAAACTGCCCTGTTTGAATGGGTTGAGCAGGAACCCGAGAACAAGGAGGTATTTTTCAGAGCATCTCATTTGTGGCAGTTAACTGGTAAGGCTCGCGACGCTTTTCAGCCGAATGTGGATAATGCCTGGCAGCGTTTGCAAAAGACAATAAATGAGTCTCAAACGGTAAAGGAAGAAACCGTACAAAAGGAAGCTAAAACACTTCCTCTTACTAGCAAAACAGAAACAAAAATCTTTTCACTATGGATGCGGGTAGCTGCCGTATTCCTGGTGCTGATAGGAATTGGATATGGGATGTATATAGCTAATTCTTCCAAGGAAATCGAGGTAATAGCAAAATCTGCTGATAATGAAAAGAAAGACTTCTATCTACCAGACGGCAGTCATGTTTTTTTGAACAGATATAGTAGTATTAGCTATGAAAAAGAATTAAAGGGTGACCAACGGGTCATTCATCTCAAGGGAGAAGCTTTTTTTGATGTTAAACGCAACCCTAAACGACCTTTTGTCATTTATACTTCACAGTCGCGGGTAGAAGTATTGGGCACTTCGTTTACAGTGCGAGAAGACACAACAAAGCAAATCACAGAGGTGGATGTAGTAACTGGAAAAGTGGCTTTCTCCAGTCTCAAACCTGCTGATACAACACGATTGTATCTGAGACCTGGATTCAGAGGGATTCTCAACACCAAACAAGGATTATCCACCGCCCGAATAGAAGACCTTAATTTCAGGGCCTGGCAGGTAGATAAGCTGGTCTTTGATAATACAAGACTTTCATCGGTGGTACCAGCCATGGAAGCTTATTTTGGTGTGACAATTGAAGTACAAAACCCTCAGTTGTGGAACTGCCGCTATACAGGAGATTTCGAGAAACCTGCTCTTGAAAATATTCTTAAAGTGCTGGCGGAAGCAACGAACCTGCAATATAGATACGAGAAGCAATCTGACCGCTATGTTCTCTTCGGCGGTGGATGTATGGAAAATTAACGGTTTTATAATACTATTTTGAAAATGAGACAATTAATTATAATTGCCCTGCTATTCTTTTGCTTGAATATTGCAGGAGCACAAACCGCACTACTGGAGAAAAAAGTAAATCTGGAACTGAAGGATCAAACACTGGAACAAGCACTGAAACTATTGAAACAACGATATGGATTCCATTTCTCCTATTCAAATAGTCAGATCCAACTGGACAGAAAGATAAATATCTCTGTAAAGAACCAACCTTTAAGATCTGTACTGGATCAGTTGTTGAAAGATGCTTCTATAAAATATAAAGTTGTGGGAGATCATATTGTTTTAAGCAGTGATCCCACTAAGCAAACAGAGGATTTATCCGGTAAACGGCCTGTATATCCACCTGTATCCCGTATTCAAATTAGTACACCTCCTGTAGCATCTGTCACAACAGTAGCGCCGGTTCGGGAAATCAAGATGGAGCCTATACCTGTACCACAAACTGATTATAAGGCAGAGCGGAGACGTAGAAACCAGGAAGCACTGAAAGAAGTATCAGATAAAGTAAGCGATGCAGCCCGGAAAGTGGCAGATAAAACAACTCAGGCAGCAAAAAATATTGATAAAAATTTACAGAAGCTAGCTAAAGATGCGAATGTGCCTCCTCCATCCAATATACCACTAGATGGGTCTGTAAGATTGGGGAATACTGAAGAGACTGGAAAAGACACACTCAGTACAAAAGACTCAGTTGCTTCAGCCAACAAAAAAGAAGAAATAACTCAGGACTCTGTGATGACTACAACAGATAGCACAGAAACAGGTTCAGAAGAGTTGGAACACCGTCCATTCCAGATTTCGTTTGTGTATCCTCTTAGTACTAATGGTACTCAGGGGTACAAATATGTGAACAAAGTTTCTTTTAACATACTTTCAGGCTATGCAGGTGGATTGGAAGGTGCAGAGTTTGGTGGAATTGCCAACCTTGAGAAATCCTATGTAAGAGGTGTTCAGTTTGCAGGCATTACTAATATTGTAGGTGGGTCAGTAACAGGTGCACAGTTTGCCGGAATTACGAATATCGTGAAAGAGCCTGTAGAAGGAGTCCAGTTTGCCGGTATTGCCAATGTGACAAAAGGAAGTGTGACTAAGGGGGGACAATTTGCTGGCTTTATTAATGTATCAAAAGGATCTGTCTCCTCTATGCAGGCTGCCGGTTTTATCAATGTGGCTCAAGGCGATATACATGGCGCACAGGCTGCCGGATTCGCCAATGTTATCAAAGGAGATGCCAGAGGACCCCAAATCGCCGGATTTACAAATGTGGCTAGAAATCTTCATGGTGCACAGATTGGTGGATTTCTGAATGTGGCACGTAAAGTACACGGCGTGCAGATAGGTTTTATCAATATTGCAGATAGTGTAGACGGAGTACAAATAGGATTTTTGAATATTGCAAAACATGGGTACTATAGAGTAGAAGTTTGGGGCAGTGAAACCATGTATGCCAATGCAGCTTTTAAAATGGGGACTCGTCAACTGCACAGTATCTTTGCAGTTGGATACAGATCTGAAGGAAGTAAAAACTACATTGCATATGGTTACGGTTTAGGTACAGAAATAACTGCCAGCAATCGTCTGGCATTAAACCTGGATTTGATAGCATGGCAGGTAAATGAAGGTAGCACCTGGACTGATGAATTGAATATGCTTAATCAGTTTCGTGCCAATATGAGTTTTCGGGTAGGAAAAAGAACACAGATCTTTGCCGGACCTACCTTTAATGTATATGTTTCGAGGCTATACGATGCGGAGAAGGAACGCTATGGCATTCCACTCACTCCCTGGAAAGTATATGATGAAACACACGGTAATACCAATGTAGTAATGTGGCCAGGTTTTAACGTTGGTATTCGTTTCTAGCACAACACCTTTACACTCAATACAAACACTTACTTACAACTACAACTATGAAGGCTTTAATCCTCCTTGGCTGGCTACTGCTTTGCCCGATTTTTTCGGCAGGAGCCCAAAATACTCATCTAGCAGGTCAGCCTGCCACACGTGTTGCCAACACGTCCGGCTCAGAAAAAAATGCAGATGCTATTCTGGGAGAATGGTTAGATGAAAAAAAAACGGTTCGAATACAGGTATACAAAAAATGCAATACGTACAATGCCCGTATTGTCTGGCTGAAAGACGAGAGCATTGCCCGATTAGGTTCTCATGTATTGGAAGGACTGCTCTATACACAAAAAAACAGCTGGGAAGAAGGCCGGATCTTTTATCCCAGAACCAATAGCTGGTATGACTGCCGTTGTACACTGCATAACCCTTCCATCATGAAAGTACGGGTTTATATTGGTACTCCACTGCTAGGCAAAACAATTGAGTTTAACCGTATAGAAAATCCTGCAAAGGAAACAATCCCTAACGAAACCCATTCCACCCGGTTTGTGGCTTCACACTGACTTTGCTACTACAACTTACCACTACCACTATTACACTTCTACAACTATGAGACTTCTGAGCATTCCGGTTCATCCATCGGCCTTACCGCCTATTGTATTGTATGCGGCACCTATGATCTTTGCATTGGTAGCACTTGAATGGGGACTTAGTATCAAAGAAAACAAAGCGTTATACAACAAGAAAGATTTTTGGACCTCTCTGGCCATCGGAATCGGTAATCTAGGCTCCAGTGCTTTAACCAAAGTAGCGTTATTTGCCTTCTTTTTATTTGTATATAACTGGATACCCTGGCATATTCCTGCTACCGCCTGGTCATTGGTAGCTTGTCTGGTTACTTTTGATTTTTGCAGCTACTGGGCACATCGAATTGCCCATGAACAACGATTCTGGTGGGCTACACACGTAACGCACCACTCGGCTGAAAGCTTTAATCTGGCGGTGTCATTCCGGCAATCATGGGTGCAGCAACTAAAACTGGTATTTTTTGTCCCTGTGTTGGTTTGTGGTTTTCACCCTGCAATCTTCTATCTAACGAGTCAAATTTCCTTATTGTATCAGTTCTGGACGCATGCTGGTATGGTAGGAAAGCTACATCCTCTGATTGAATATGTGTTTGTAACCCCTTCACATCATCGGGTACATCATGGCAAAAATCCTCGTTACATTGATAAAAACTATGGTGCCTGCCTGATTATCTGGGACCGCCTGTTTGGAACATTTCAGATAGAAGACGAAGAGCCTGAATATGGTATTACCCATCCAGTGGAATCTTCAAACCCTGTATACCTGGTATTTCATGAATACATCAGTCTGTACCAGGATCTTCGCAAGGCACAATCACTAAAAGAAGCCTGGGTGTATCTTTTTGGACGTCCTGGAGCCGTTTATCAGAAAGACAAAGAAAAAGAAACTCATTGAGTTAACACATTAAATACGCAATTTATCCATTTCAACTATGAAAACGAAGTCTTTAATTTATAGCATTTGCTTGTTCGTCTTACTGTCATTCACTGCTTGTGAACCATGGGAAGTTGTAAGAGGTAGTGGAGCTGTTATTACAGAAACCAGATCTGTTGGAACATTTAATCAAATAGATGTAAGCAGCGATATTGAAGTATATCTGACACAGGGACCTGGACAACCATTACATGTAGAAGGACAAGACAACATTCTAAATGTACTGGAAACTTATGTCAGAAACAATAAGCTGGTTATTCAATATCAGCGTGGCGTCACTGTACGATCACATGAGCCTGTACGTATTTATATTACTACTCCTCAACTGGAAGAAATACATGTTAGTGGGTCTGCCTATGTGGAAGGTATGACTAACTGGACTGTCAATGATTTTGATTTGTCTGTATCTGGCTCAGGAAAAATGGAAATGACACTACTGGATGCAGATGAAGTAGAAACAGATATCTCTGGTTCCGGTAATATCTATTTACAGGGAGATTGTAGAGAGCATGATATTGAGATATCAGGTTCTGGGGATGTACATGCTTTTGATCTAATCAGTAAAGATGCGAATGTACATATAAGCGGAAGCGGGAATTGTGAACTAACTGTACAAAGCCAGCTGGAAGCACATATCAGTGGAAGTGGAACTGTCCGATATAAAGGCCATCCAACTATCCGAACAAATATTTCCGGATCTGGAAAAGTAATCAATGCAGAGTAATAGGTCTTTTAGAAAATAATCCTGAACAGAATGCAACCTGCTCAGGATTATTTGTATCTAATAACCAGAATTACACACTGAAAAAGATATAAACCATTCATTTAATGATTATACTATGAAAACGCTACATCTGATAGTTTTGTTTATTTGTTTATTTGTTTATTTGTTTATTTGTTGGATTTGCTTCCGGCCAAAATAGTTTGCTTGGAGTGAAAGGAGAAGGACCCGTAATTACCCAAAATCGTTCAACTCAGGCTTTTGATGCTATTGATGTGTCAAATGATGCCGATGTTTATGTTACACAAGGATCTTCACCGTCTATACGGGTAGAAGGACAGCAGAACATTCTTGATGTTCTTAAAACAGAAGTAGAAGGAAAAAGATTGAAGATTCACTATGGACGCATTAATGTTCGTAAACACGAGCCAGTGAAGGTTTATGTTACCACTGCAATGCTGACATCCGTACATATCTCTGGCTCTTCTTCTGTCAAAAGTGAATCTGTATGGGATTTGCGTCATGAAGATTTTGAGAGCAAAATATCCGGTTCCGGGAACATGCAACTGAAGATTCGTGAGGCAGATCAGGTAAAGTCATCCATCTCAGGTTCTGGTAACATGACACTAGGAGGTAACTGCAATGCCCTTGATGTACACATTTCTGGTTCAGGAAATGCAAATGCATTTGACCTGGTAGCAGGAAATGTAGATGCTTCTATCACTGGTAGTGGAAACTGTAGCGTAAATGTTCAGGAAAGTCTGAAAGTGCACACAAGTGGTAGTGGAGATGTCCGATACAAAGGTAATCCTAAATCAATAAACAAACGTTCTACAGGCTCAGGTGGAGTAACAAAAGAAAGTTAAACAGGAGGATTCAAACCTCCTGTTTTTATATAAGTGAAAATGCTTATTTATAAAGTTGTGTACCTGCATCAAAGTATTTATCTCCTGTTTTCCAAAATGGACGTGCCGGAGCATTGCCTATCATACGACAGGAGTAAACATAGGCAGAGAAGAATTTGTACAAATAGCTATAATCCAGTGTACTGGGTTCGTCAGAAGCCTGGTGATAGAATTTGGTAACGTCTCCACTAAAAGAAGTAAAGCCCATACTAAAAGTAGGAGCAGGAATCCCTTTCTTGGCAAAGTTTACGTTATCTGAACGGTCAAACAACCCTTGTTCAGGTGCCGGATCATCGGTAGCCTTCAGTCCATATGTCTCACATGCTTTTTTTATGAATCCCTCTGCTGTGGTACGTCCCAAACCAATAATTGTGGCAATTGATGTATCATTGTAACCAGCATTGTCACTGTTAAAGCAGTATACAATCTTATTCAGTTCCAGCGGTGAATGTTCTACAAACCATCTGCTTCCCAATAAGCCTTTTTCTTCACCTGTGAAAAGAATAAACAAGGCAGATCTTTTGGTTGGATATTTCGCGAGGTTTTCAGCTGCTGAGAGAACAGTTACAGAACCAACTGCATTATCACGAGCACCATTGTAAATAGTATCGCCTTTTTCGTTGGGATTGCCAACACCGATATGGTCATAGTGGGCAGAGTAGGCAATGTATTCGTTCTTTAATTTAGCATCCGTTCCTTCTACATACCCCACAATGTTATAGGTGTTAAACTTTTTCTCTGCGATGCCGCTAATTTTGATCTGTACTTTGGCTTTTTTACTATCTGTCCAGTAAACGGCTTCTTTACCTTCCGGATCATGCAGCCAGATATGTGTAAGTGATGGTTTTGCTTTAGTAGTAGATTCATCTAACTCAACAGAGCCTCCTTTGAAATAACTTGTTAATAGTTTCCATGGCAGTTGTTGATTGGCATATAGTTCTATAATTCCCACAGCTCCTTTTTCTGTTGCTCTTTTGGCTTTCTCCTGTCTGGCAGACATCCATGCCCGGGGATTGGTTTGTTGGGGCAGACCTGCTTTTACAATAATAACTTTGCCTTTTACATCCGCACTTTTAAAATCTTCTTCTGTTCCATAGTTCAGAAAGATACCTTCTGCATCTAAAGAAACATTATCTCCATCCAGTTTCAGTGTACTTTCTTTAAGTAGGAAAGTAGTATTGTTGTAGGCAACAGTAACTTGACTAGGAGCTGATACTGTGCGCATAGCTACTGGCTGTAGATAATCCGGATAGGCTGGAAGAGGTTTCACTCCATAACTTTGTAGTTGGGTAGTCAGATAGCGGGCTGCAATGAGTTGTTCAGGAGAAGGCGTTTGCCGTCCCTTGAGTTCGTCTGACGCCAGAAAATAAATATGGGATTCTATCTTTGCCTTATTGACTGTAGCATCGGTAATTTTTTTGTCGTCTTTCTGAGCAAATACCGCAGAAGTTAGAAGTGTAGTTGCTGCAAGCAGGAAAAGTTTCTTCATTTGTAATGTGGTTTTAGTTTTTGCAAAAGTAGAAAAATAAGAAAGCGAACAAAGAATCTTACGGATAGAACAGAACTTTACCTGATAAACGGGTGTTGAGACAAACTGTTTCTTTTGCCTGGAGGATGGTTAGGCAGAGAATTTCAGGAGAATATTGAATACATATATGACCGAAGCTAAAGAAAATCTTAATTATCAAAAGATTATAGCCATTGTTGGAGTTGTTTTGTTTGCATTTAAAATAGTTGCCTGGTATCTGACCAACTCGGTGGCTATTCTTACGGATGCGCTGGAAAGCACCATCAATGTAATCAGTGGATTTATTGGATTGTATAGCTTATATATTTCAGCGCAACCGCGGGATCGGAATCACCCGTATGGACACGGAAAGATAGAGTTTGTATCGGCGGCTGTTGAAGGAACGTTGATCTTTGTAGCTGGACTTGTTATTATCTATGAGGCTATTATTAATCTCACACATCCTCATCCGGTAGGGAAGCTGGATTATGGTATATTGCTGGTAAGTATTACTGCATTAGTTAATTATGGAGTGGGGTATGTGGCTGTTCAGAGAGGAAAGAAGAATAATTCACTGGCTTTAATAGCCAGTGGAAAGCATTTGCAGTCAGATACCTATTCTACCATTGGTATTGTAGTTGGACTGATTTTGTTATACCTCACGAGGCTAGCTTGGTTGGATAGTGTGGTGGCATTGGTATTTGCCGGACTGATTTTGTATACTGGTTATAAGATCATCAGAGGGTCACTGGCGGGTATAATGGATGAAGCTGATGAAGAATTGCTAAACAAGGTAGTTGCCCTGTTGCAGAAATCCCGTAGAGAAAACTGGATTGATATGCACAATCTTCGTATCATTAAATATGGGAGTCGTCTGCATCTGGATTGCCATCTTACTGTACCCTGGTATCTCACTGTATTAGAAGCACACAAAGAAGTAGCTGCATTGGAGAAACTGGTTAGAGATAACTTCGGTGAAAGTGTCGAGATGTTTGTACATATGGATGCATGTGAAGATTTCTCATGCAGTATTTGTCCAAAAGACGATTGCCAGGTACGCAAACATTCTTTTGAAAATCGTTTCGAATGGACGTTGGAGAACATCCTTCGAAATCAAAAACATAATGTAGAGACTGCCCGGGCAAAATAAGCTCTTTTCATGAAAAGGTATGCAGGCTCAGAAGATAACGAAAAGTGCTTTTGAGCCTGCATGTCGGTTTAATCGACATGCCAGCTACCGATTGTTTCTTTACTGTCTCTTTGCTGAATAAGCAAGCCTATAAGATTTTCATTGACTATTTTCTTGCCGGTTTCTGACAATTCTTCCGGTGTTTGTTTGACAAAGCCAACTTTCTCTCCTCCATCTTCATAGTAAAAGATAAGTGGTTCAAATTCATGTAATTTTCCGTTCTCCTGTAATGTAAAAGAGGTGCTGGACCTACCCGGAATGGATACCTGAATAGATACATTAATGGATGTTAATCGGTTGTTTTCAAACACCATATCATGATAGGTAACCTGAATACCTCTGTCTTTTAATTTTTTGGCAATGATTGTTAATGTCTCATGAGAGATTTGTGGCTTAATAACGAAATAGATACTATCAGGTTTAAATCGTTCTTTTAACGATTGTCCTACTGCGAAAAGTACTGCAATAAAGAACAGTATAATCAGGCCAGGCAATAGTTGTCCTTTACTTCTTTGAGTGCTGGTAATAGTATTCATAATTCAGACAGGTTATATGTTGTAAAATTCCTGCAGGATATATTCTATTTGAATAGCAGTAATGGATTGATATATAAATGATTATTGTATATCTTCGTACTGGATTGGTATAGTGTTTGCAACACAAATGAAGTGCCAGATCCAAAATTTGTATTTTTTAACAGACTCGCTGCAAATTCAAAAAAACTATTGTCCGGGACTGAACACTACTTGTTCGATAATGGGAAATATAGTTGATTAGGTAAGTAGTTGATAGTGAGTTAATCCTTTCTTTGTGCTAAATATTTTTATGACTTTAAGAGCTATGCTGAAACTAGTGAGCTACTCATCTTATAGTATTGTATTTAGTCGTTAAAAGAACTTTCAGACATTGTGAACAGATTTGCTTATACTCGGCAAGATCACCTGATTCGGGGAATAGTTTTACCTATATTTGTACTTACGCTTAACTGCATACTGCTGGGAAAAGCATACTGGCATGACTGGAAGCTATTTATTATTACAACAACCCTCTCGTCCTGTATCTATTACTTTCATTGGTTTACTAATAATGCCATTGCATTATGGACTCATAGACTTTATCCGTTTTATCATCAATTTGGTCTACGTGCTTTTATTTCATACATCCTGGTAAGCTGTAGTTCCTCGGCTATAACTTTTGTTATTTTTCAGCTATACAAGTTGGTGGGTTATACACTTGTATATGAAAGGCAAGTATGGGCATTTGGATTTGTGTTGGGAGTAGTTATTCTGGTTGCCAGTATTTATGAAGGGACGAATGCATTGGAGCAGTGGAAAAAATATTTTATTGAGTCAGAATCGTTAAAGAAAGCACAACTACAAAGTCAGTTAGAGGTTCTTAAGAACCAGGTCAATCCTCACTTTTTATTCAATAGTCTAAACTCTTTGGGCTCTTTGATTGAGGAAGATCCCAAACAAGCCAGTCGTTTTCTGGATGAACTCTCTTCGGTATATCGTTACCTTCTGCGCACCAATGATCAGGATCTGGTAGAGTTACATACAGAAATTCAATTTATCCAATCGTACTTTAATCTCTTGCATACCCGGCATGGGAGTTCTTTGCAATTGGTAATGGATATAGATCCATCATTTCATCAATACCAAATTCCTCCTCTGACACTACAACTTTTGGTTGAAAATGCAGTAAAACACAATATTATTCTACCAGATCAGGAATTGGTTGTACAAATTCGAACCGATAAAAACGGAGAACTACTGGTAAGTAATAATTTGCAACGTAAAAAAGTAAGAGTGCTTAGCAATGGAGTTGGATTAAATAATATTCTGACTAAATACAGAATGTTGGGGCAGGCTTCTCCCAAAATCGAAGAGCAGGATGGTCAGTTTATGGTGACTCTACCACTTATTCTGCAAGCATGATACCTGAATGTTTGATTGATAAGACGGAAGAGGTAACTTGCCCGAAGTAATGTTTGAAATAGATAGAACATTACTTTGTTATGATACTACCTATTGATCTTTTAAAAAAACTTATTGATTATAGCTATCCACTTCCTGATAAGGATTGGAAAATTTTTTCAAAGATTTGGACACCTTTTTCGGCTAAACGAAAAGAGGTACTTACCCGTGTAGGTGAAAAGGAAAAGTATCTGTATTTTGTAGTAGATGGCGTGCAGCGGGTATATTACTTTGACGATCAGGACAGAGAAGCCACATTAGTATTTACCTATTCGCCTTCTTTTGGTGGGGTGCTGGACTCATTACTTCTGCAACAAACATCCCGCTATTTTTATGAAACCCTGACTCCATCGGTATTTTTACGGGCCTCAGCAACTGATTTGCTGGCATTAACTGAGCAGAGTCGTGCAATAGAATTATTGGTAAGACAAGGTCTTGTGCAAGCATTGGCCGGAGTACTGGAGAGGCTGGCCGAATTGCAGTGCTACTCGTCAGAAGAAAAATTCAGAAAGCTTTTACAACGAAGCCCGCATATTCTGCAACGGGTACCTCATAAATACTTAGCTAATTATCTGGGTATTGATCCAACCAATTTTAGCAAGCTGATAAACAAAGTAAAGATTTAAAATCTTGGTATTTACCAAGAGTGTTGTGTATAAATACATTCATCTTTGTGTATCTTATTACATAACACTATGAAAACTAATTTATTAACTATCCTCTCAAGAGGATTTATCCTCTTTTCAGCTTTAAGCTTGTTGTCTGTCAGTTTGATGGCATTTGTCAATCCGCAATCTGTCATGGATCTGGTACATGTCAACTTATCTAATACAGATGCATTTAGTTCTATACGAGGAGTATATGGAGGTGTTGGATTGACTATTTTTATCAGCCTGCTTTATCTGATGCGAAAAGATATACATATGGGATTAATTTTTCTGTCAATGCTTTGGGGTTTCTATGCATTATCCCGTTTGATGACCATCTTTTCTGAAGGAAGTCTTGGCGCATTTGGAACACAATGGTTATGCATTGAATCAATCCTGTTTGGAGTCTCTGTTATTTTGTTGTTTCTACATAAAAGAACTTTAGCTGTTAATTACTAACGAAATGAAACCTGTATTAAAAGACCAGCTATTGGATTCACTGGAAGAACAAGTGGAACAACATCTTCGGCAGTGTGTTGAACAGTTTCAGAATCTTAGTGAGGACATTTTATTAGCTCCTGCTGCCAATGGAGGATGGAGTATTGCTCAGTGTCTGGAGCATTTGAATAGTTATGGTAAGTATTATTTGCCTCAAATTCAGAAAGGATTGACCAAGGCACAGTCAAAGCCCAATGTTGAAACTTTTCGTAGTACCTGGTTAGGAATGTATTTTAACAGAATGATGGACCCGCAGATAGGAACGGGGAAATACAAAGCTTTTAAAGGGCATATTCCTGATCAAAATCTGAATCCCTATGCTGTAGTAGCCGAATTTATCCAGCAACAAGAAACTTTACTCTCTTATATCTGTCAGGCTCGTCATGTAGACTTAAATTGTATTCGTATTCCTATCTCAATCCTGCAATGGATACGTCTCAAACTAGGAGATGTGTTACAGTTTTTGATTGCACACAATGAAAGACATATAGTGCAGGCTCAACGAAATATTTCAATATCTGCTTCAATCGTGAACTCTGAACAGGCCTGATACACGAATAGTTATAGGACAGACTATTCTTGTTGAAGTACAACTAAGACTTCTTGTTAAAATCTCGTTTTTTCATAAAACCTTGTGCAGACTTACTGTGTACCAAAAATAGATACAGTATAGCTTCTGGTAATAGATTGTTTTACATACCTGTTTGGTAACTTTCTCTAAGATTGATAGATATGGAAGCAGTAACATAATAAAAATGCGGATTGCCATTATTTTCTCAAACAAGAATTCCTGTAATGTTTGGCTGGCTTATGTGATATCCTATGTATGCATACTATCAAATCGGAACAACCTTACTGATTTGAGAGACAGCCTTCTCCCAGTGATATGTAACCTTTGAAATAGCGGAGGTATTTTTACTGAAAAGTAAAAGAAAACGCTACTATTCTCAGTATCATGTCACGAATTACATATATTTTAAGAGTATCTCTGTTACTATTTGTCTTATTGGGAGGAAGCTTCGTTGCCAACGCCCAACAAGGTAATCCCTATATCACCAATTATACGATTATACCTGCTAATCTTCCAGGGTATGACTTACCCCGCACATTTACTTCTATTCTGTCTGGAGGTGATCAGCATATTTATGTAACCAATACCAAAGGGGTGTTATTTTATAATGGATCAGAATGGATACTGGTTCGGACTGCTACCACACCTTTATCATTGACTACACACCCTGATTATTCAGAGCGTGTATATGTAGGGTGTCAGGAAGGATTTGGCTATGTTCAGACAAACGCCAATGGAGAGAATCAGTTTGTTGGCTATGGGAAGGAACAAAAGATTACAGGAGCTATTACACAGATAAAAAGTAATGGAAATCATGTATATCTGTTAAATAAGTCAGCTGTATATGAGTGGGATGTAAAAGAAGACCAGTTAAGTAATGTATGGAAAGCATCCGGTTCTGCAACCTTTCAGGATTTGTTTGTTCAGAAGAATCAGGTTTTTGTAAATGTAGCAGGAAAAGGTTTGCAACGTATTAATGGGAAGCAATTGACTACCGTTGCAGGAACAGAGGTTTTGGGACAATCCCGTATTGTAGCGACTATTCCTTTATCGGAACAGAAGCAGATTCTGGGAACATCCAACAATCGTCTGTGGATCTTTAACGGTCAGCAGTTATCTCCTTTATCTATTGAGGCACAAAGTTATCTGGATGCGAATCAGTTATCAAGTGGCACAGACTTATCAGCTTCTATGTATGCCCTTGCTACTGTTTCGGGTGGTTGTGTTATTATTGAAAAGCAAACAGGAAAGATACGTCACGTTGTAAACTTCCAGACCGGCTTACCTGAAGATGAAATTCAGGCGGTAAGTAAAGATGGACAAGGAAACTTGTGGATCAGTCATTCCATGGGAGTAAGCCGTGCTGATTTTCATTTTTTGGTATCCAATTTCTCTACTTATCCGGGATTGATTGGCAATGTTACGCAGGTTCTTTCACATAAGAATATGCTGTATGTAGCGACAACAGAAGGTATTTTCTATCTGGATAAATCCGACTCTTTTCAGGAAGTTTCCGGATTTATAAAGCAAAAACGCCAGATTGAACGCATCACAAAAACCATTACCATTAAAGAAAATCGAAAAGGTTTGCTTGGAAAGCTATTTGGAGGAAAAGATGATGTAAAGGTAGACCAGAAAAAAGAAGTTATTGAACTGGAAGACAAACCAACGAATGTCAATCGTCAGCAAGAAATCTACGCATTACAGTCTATCCCTTATCTGTTCAAGAAAGTAGAAGGGTTTGCTGGAAAGTGTCGTCAGCTTTCTTTGTTTGAGGGCCGGATACTGGCAGCAGGAAGTAATGGTGTATATCAGATTAGTGGAACCTCTTCAACCCCCTTGTTGACAGGTGTATATGTACAGTCCTTATATGCTTCTACTACCAAACGAATTCTGGTTGGAGCTCAAAACGGGTTATATGCTCTGAATTTGCGTGGAGACAAGTGGGAACCCGAAAATTATACCCGCCAGGTATCAACACCTGTTCATTCTATGTGTCAGGAAGGAAATACAGTATGGCTGGGTAGCCTGAATCAGGTATGGAAGCTGGAACTGAATACACAAGGCAAAATTCATAAGGCACATCCTTATACTACCGGACTTCCTTATTCTGACCTTATTCCTGTATTCCTGGCAGAAGGTAAGCCTTCCTTTATTATAGACAATAAATTATATCGCTTTAACAGTTCTGAAAATAAGCTGGAAATTGATGGAGATTGGACTAAGAAAGGAATAGATCTGCGTGCCCCTGTCTATGGACAGAAGGATCTTACCTGGATGCGTTTGGAAGGAAGATGGCAGGAAATTAGCAGCACACAAAAAATAGATCAGCAACGTACATCTTTGTTGAATCTGTTTTCAGATTTGCGGGATGTATACATTGACGGCAAACAAAATATCTGGGTGGTAGATGCTGCCAATCAGATTTACCAGATCAATGGCGACCCTAACTTTAGTACACTTCCTGCACTTCATGTATATCTTGAAAGAGTAGCTGACAAAAAGGGTAAGAATCTGCCTATTGATGATGTTAGTGTACCATATGATCAGAATGCACTTCAGTTTGTAGTGTCTCCTCGTCAGTTTGGTCAGGAAGCAGCCATTCAATATCAGTATCGTGTATCAGGTATTGGCAATGAATGGTCTGAATGGCAAACAGCACCTGTATTTCGTTTTCCTATTTTACCTGATGGTTCATTTACTTTACAGGTAAGAGCCCGTGATGCACAAGGAACAATAAGTGAAGTGAGCGAATTTGATTTTGTAGTGCGTCCACCTTTCTGGAAAACATGGTGGTTCCAAGGTTTTGTGTTGATTGCCATTGCTGCTGGTGTTGTATTTTTCGTACGTTTTCGTACGTATCGTCTGGAACAAGCCAATCGCATTCTGGAGCAACGTGTAGAAGAACGTACGTTGGAAATACGCTTGCAAAAAGAGCAGATTGAACTTCAGAAAAACGATATTGAATTGCAAAAGCATGAACTGGAGCTGGCATACACAGATATTTCCAAAAAGAACAAACACATTACTGGAAGTATCAATTATGCTCAGAAGATCCAACATGCTATCTTACCATTAGAGTCCCAGATTGAGAAGGCATTACCAGAATCATTTGTATTCTTCCAGCCACGAGATACTGTGAGTGGTGACTTCTATTGGTTCTCAGAGAAAGAAGAGGTTGTTATTATTGCGGCAGTTGACTGTACCGGACATGGCGTACCAGGTGCATTTATGTCCATGATCGGTAATACGTTGTTAAACCAGATTGTCAATGAGAAAGGTATTACCGAGCCAGCGAAAATTCTGAATCTGTTACACAAAGGCGTGCGTAAAGCGCTGAAACAGGAGGAGGATAATAGCGAAAGACAGGATGGTATGGATATCGCACTTTGTACTTTCAATAAACGCACATTGTTGTTACAGTATGCAGGAGCTAATAATTCATTATATATTGTTGAAAATGGTGAACTGATTGAAACAAAAGCCAATAAATTTGGAATTGGTGGAGTTCAGAAAGAAGCTGAACGATTGTTTACCAATCATACCTTTACAGTAAGTGCTAATACGCATTGTTATCTGTTCACAGATGGATATGAAGACCAGTTTGGTGGACCTGACAACCGGAAGTTTATGGCAAAACGTTTCCGTCAATTACTGGTAGATATTCATGCTAAACCAGCCACAGAACAAAAACAGATACTGACACAGACTATACATGACTGGAAAGGCCATGAATCGCAAATGGATGATATGTTGGTGATAGGTTTTCAGTTGCCAGTATCCCCAGATTTTGCAATCAAGGCTACCCTGATGGATAGTGTCACCCAATAATGAGATTCAAATTGCTAATATAAAATCCCATCTGCCTCAACAAGCAGATGGGATTTTTGCTTTGAAAGAGTTTGGAAAATAATGACGTATCTAAATGTATTATATGTTTGGGTAGTAACATTTTTGTAGTGCTGCTATTGTTGTATATTGGGTTATGCTATTACGGCAATACTAAAAGTAATGTAAAACTTAACTATACAAACCATTATGAAGAGACTCTTACCCCTTCTGTTTTATTTGTTTTCTCCCTTGCTGTTTGCGCAAACAGCAAAACAACTCAATGAATTTGACGCCTACATTCAAAAAGCAGTCAAAGAGTGGCAGATTCCTGGTCTTGCTATTGCTGTTGTAAAAGATGGAAAGGTAATTTTAAAGAAAGGCTATGGAACACGTGAAGTTGGAAAGGATCAACTTGTAGATGTACATACACTATTTGCCTGTGCTTCTACCACTAAGGCACTGACAGCAACAGGCATGGGAATGCTGGTAGATGCAGGTAAGGTAAGCTGGAATGATCCTGTAATTAAATACCTGCCAGATTTTCATCTGTATGATCCGTATGTGACAAAACAGCTGACTGTCCGGGATCTATTTACCCATAATTCAGGTGTAGGTAATACAGATTTTCTATGGGGTGATACGGATTGGTCTTCAGAGGAGGTTCTTCAAAAGATGGCAATGGTCAAACCTTCTTATTCGTTTCGGGCAAGCTTTATTTACCAGAATATTTTTTATCTGGTAGCTGGGAAGGTAATTGAGAAAGTAAGTGGTATGAGTTGGGGAGAATTTATGAAACAACGTATTTTTCAGCCTCTGGGAATGACCCGTACCAAACCCTACTTTAAAGAAGTAACGGATGCCAATCGATCACGTCCCCATTTCAAAGTAGAGAATACTATCGTTGCCATTGAAGATTTAAAAGCAGATGCTATTGGACCGGCTGGCAGTGTCTGGTCTTGTGTGGATGATATGGCAAAATGGGTTGCCTGTATGCTCGATAGTAGCAAGTATACAGGTGGAAGGTTGGTAAATCCGCAAACGTGGACGGAATTATTTAAACCTCAGGTAATGGTGCCACCCTCCCAGTTTTATCCTACCATGCGACTAACCCAACCTAATTGGACAACGTATGGATTAGGATGGTTTCAACAGGACTATAAAGGTAAGAAAGTTAATTTTCATACAGGTAGCTTACCAGGTACTATTGCTATTCATGGCCAATTGCCCGAGGCTAAGTTAGGTATCTATATTCTGGGTAACTATGATCATGCAGAGATACGTCATGCATTGATGTTTAAGGCATTTGACTTGTTTGCCCTGGGAGGGAATCGGGATTGGAGTGCTGAGTTTTTGACGCTATATCAGAATCTGGCTGAAGCAGCAAAAACAGCAGAGAAAGAATTCGAAAGCAGCCGAAAACTAAATACACAACCTTCGTTTCCTCTGGAAGCCTATACTGGCAAGTATTCAGATCCTTTGTATGGAGATGTAGTGATTACTCTTGCAAATAATCAATTATCTGTCACAATCAATAAGTTCGTTAAGATTACGGTAGAACATTGGCATTATAATACGTTTAGGGGGTGGTATGAGAAAAAATGGTATGGAAAAGATACTATCAATTTTATACTCAGTGCAGACGGAACTATAGAAAAAGTTGTGATAGATGGGAAAGGATATCAGAAAGAGGTTCCTGAGAAAAAATTATAATCCCTATCAGGTTTACATGGTTAGGTATACCGTAAAGCCCATGCGATCAAGACAGCCTGTAGTGGGAGGCGAGCCCGTAGTAGCCAGGACGGAATGCGATGGAATTTTTGGCTGGTAGCCATATAGATATTGGCAGGAAATATAGCAATCAGCAAAAGTACAATGCCCCACGCAGACCAAACCCTGGTTGGTGAAAATAATAAACCAATACCTAAGGCAGATTCTGCAAATCCACTGAGCAGCACCATAGCACGATGATCCGGAATGTAGGGGGGCATGATCGATTCATACATACGGGGTTTTACAAAGTGAAGGATTCCCGCTATAATATAAAGTATTGCCATTGCTATCAGATGCCATTCCATACAATGTCTGGTTAGAATTAAATAAAAAACAAAGGCAAAGAAATACTGAATACTCGATGAATGTCAGTCTTCTTTGCCTTTGCTGTATTTAGGAAGTGTGGTTATTTTTTTAGTTCGTTCTTGTAAACTTTACCATCTTTCATTACAAATTTAACTTTCTCCAATAGAGTAATATCATCCAGTGGATTTCCTTCTATCGCAATAATATCAGCCCATTTGCCTTTGGTAATTGAGCCTATACGTTCTTTCCATCCTAATAGATCTGCTGCATTGATAGTCGCTGCCTGAATAGCCTGAATAGGAGTAAGACCATACTTTACCATGTAGTAAAACTGTTTTCCATTCCATCCATGAGGGTATACACCTGCATCTGTTCCATAGGCTATTTTAACACCTCCTTTTACTGCTTTGGCAAAACTTTCGCGTTGCGTACGTCCTACCAGTTGTTCTTTGTCCAGAATCTTTTGCGGATAGCCCAGGCGTTTGTATTCACTCATAATGTAATCATCGTTGTAAATGTCGGCAACCAGATAAGTACCTTGCTGTTTCATAAGCTGTATTGCCTCAGCATCCAGAAAGCTGCCATGTTCTACAGAGGCTACTCCTGCCCGGATAGCCTGTTTGATAGCATCTGTGCCATGAGCATGAGCACAGGTTTTCCGTCCCCACATTTTTGCTTCTTCTACGATAGCTTTCATTTCCTCCAGTGAAAACTGAGGTGCACCCACACTTTCTTCCTCAGATAACACGCCAGCTCCGGCCCCAAACTTGATCACATCTGCTCCATATTTAATATTATACCGTACTTGTTTGCGAAGCGCATCAACACCATCGGCTACTCCCATCATTTCTTTGGGTAACTGAAAACTCAGGAAAGGAGAGAACCCATTTAAGTCACCATGACTTCCTGTAGAGCCAATAAATAAAGTGGCAACCTGCAACCGGGGACCTTCAATTTCTCCTGCATTGATAGCATTACGCAATGCTACATCTATAAAGGCTGCAGCACCTACATCGCGACAAGTCGTAAATCCTGCCTGTAATGTGCGTTTGGCATAGATATGGGCTGTTACAGCATAGTCCATAGGCGTTTTGCGGAAAATATCACCATAATAGTCACCACTGGGTTGAGAAGTAATGTGAGTATGGCAGTCAATCAAACCTGGTAATACTGTAGCATGACTTAGATCGATAACTTCTGCATTGGCAGGGATGGCCAGTCCCGAACCTATATTGACAATAGTATTACTATCAATCAGGATAACCTGTTGGTTTAATACTGTACCACTGACTACATCAATGACTTTTCCAGCTTTGATGGCTTTTAATCTAGACTGAGCTGCAACCAGCTGACAGAAAATAATAGTAAGAGCAAAGAGTAAGATAAACTTTAGCTTCATGGAATAAGGTGAGATAGGATAGCAGTTGGTTTGTATATTTGAATAAGTAAAATTAAACGCATAATTGGTAATTGCAACAATGCCAAAAGCCCGGATAATGGACAACACAGAAAATGTATGGGTATTACTTGTCATATAAACTACAAATAGATTTCTATGTTAGACACTGTTCTCCATTATATTCACAAAAACTTTGATCAGGAATTATCCCTGGATATCCTGGCCGAACAGGCAAATTATTCTCCTTTTCATTTTCACAGGCTGTTTAAAGAGCAGACAGGAGAAGCGCCTAAACAATACATACTTCGGTTACGGCTAGAGAAAGCTTGTAAAGAGCTGATATTTTATCCTCATAAGTCCATTTATGAAATTGCTATGGATTGTGGATTTAGTTCTGCTTCAGTATTTGCCAGAGCCTTTCGACGAAGATACCAGATAAACGCAGAGCAGTATCGGGAAGCAGAATTGCAAAAGCTTACACACAATACCACAACTGTTAGTTTATCAAGTGATCAGTTAGAGATAATACGAATGGAACGCTTTGTCATTGCATATGAGATTGCATTGCTTGATACGGAAGAAAATATTATGCAAGCATTCCAGAATATATATCAATGGGCTGAAGCAAGAGATCTGACAGATCGTTACCCTTACTTTTATGGTGTATTTCTGGATTCGCCAGTTACTACAAAGATGAAGCAATGCCGCTATTTGGCTGGTATACGTGTATACCCTTCTGAAAATATTCGGTTTACTGAAAAAATGATGGCGTTGGGGGGAGCTAAGCATGCACAGATTCAGATAACAGGAGGCATGTCTGAGGTGGTGAATTATGCACTTCATTTCAAAAAGCAATGGATTGCTCAGAGCGGATATGAGATTATCCCTGAATCCATAGGCTTTGAAGCTTTTTCTCAATTGGATTTAAATTTACCTTACGCTTCTCATAACCGTAAGATCTGTATCGCTGTACAACCCAAATAGCAAGAAATGCAAACTACTTAGCAAAAAGTGAACAATGCTTCTCTGTGTCAAACCCTACTTTTGAAGTGTTTATTTACTACTTTAAACCAACAGGACAATGACAACAGAACGCAAACATGTCATGATAGCCGGTGGTACTTCCGGAATAGGACTAGCTACTGCAAAGAAACTAATTGAAAAAGGTATCCGGATTACAATTACAGGACGTGATAATGAGAAACTACAGCACGTGTTAACTGAATTAGGCCCGCTGGCAAGTGGAGAAGTTGTAGATTCCTCTGATATAACACAATTGCAGGCTTTTATGAGAAAGATAGATCCTATTACAGATCTGGTGATTACAGTAAGCGGGGGAAAAGGTATGGGGGTATTTCGGGATCTGGATCTACAACAGTTAAAAGAAGGTTTTGAGGAAAAGCTGTTTCCGCAATTAGCTACCGCACAGGCTGCTATTCCATATATTGCCTCTCATGGTAGCATTACATTTGTGTCTGCTGCCAGTTCACAAGCCAAACGAGAAGGAACAGGTGGTCTGGCGGCTATTAATGGCTCACTGGAAATTTTGGTTCCTGTGTTAGCCAAAGAACTCAAACCCATTCGGGTAAATGCAGTTTCTCCTGGCGTGATTAATACTCCCTGGTGGAATTTTCTGCCAGAAGAAACCAAACAGCAAACATTTCAGCAGTTAGCTCAATTAACTCCAGTCGAGAGAGTCGGGCAGCCCGAAGATATTGCAGCCGTTATTGATACTCTCTTAGGCAATACCTTTATTACAGGGCAAGTGATAACAGTAGATGGAGGGTATAGTCTGTAATCCTGATAACAAAAAAGACCTGAGGTGATCAGGTCTTTTTTGTTGTGAACAAGTCTACACAATTATTCTGCCAATGCACGTTGATTCACAAATGATTCTGCGATATCTGTTAATAAGGTATCTGCATTTTTTTCTTCCTGTAATGTTTGAGCCAGTAAGGAAGCTGCCGTTTCATAACCTAGCAGACGTGCCAGTGTACGTAATGAGCCGTATGCAGCGATTTCATAGTGTTCCACTTTTTGAGAAGCTATGATAATACCTGCATCCCGGGTAAGTGTGCCTTCGATTGTTTCATCAATGAGTTCGTTGCCTTCTTCGAGTAAGCCTTTCATGGCTTCACAGGTAACTTCGGAAGGTGTTTCATTGATTGAGCTGAATACTTGTTCCAGACGGCGTACATGGCCACGGGTTTCCTCTAAGTGTCTGGTAATTGCAGTCTTAAGATCATTGGTGGTTGCAGCTTCTGCCATAGCTGGTAGTGTGTTCACCAATTTGTTCTCTGCATAATAAATGTCTCTTAACTCTTCAAGAAATAATTCGCGAAGTGATTCAACATTATCTGAACCAGAAAAGAAGTTTTTTACGGAATCTCCAAAAGAAGCCATAGTGAAATAGGATTAAAAGGTTTGTGTTAAAAAGAAAAGTTGTGTGCAAACCTGCCAAACATTTGTGCCAGTGTCTGGGTAATAGGAGAGATAGGTGGCATTACTTTTTACCTGCCGCATTCCGTTGAAATAGCTTCCCGCTGGGGTGTTTTATACGCACTATATGGTTGATAACTATTTGATAGTCAAAATTTTATCTGTATAAATACTATGAGAGAGATAAAAGTGTGGAAGTATAATCTCTACTTCTGATTAAAGCGAATTGGTAAGCTGTATCGCATTCCCTGTCGTTGTGTTTGGTCGGGATTTTCTGGGTAGATCCAGTTAGGCATGAGTTTGATAACTCGTATGGCTTCTGCGTCAAAATCAGGGTTCAGACCTTTAGCTATTCCAGGCTCTACAATACTGCCATTTGGTTTGATTAGAAAGTTAACAAATACAACTCCTCCTAGATCTGTCTTATTAGAAGGCCACTGGAGATTTTTCTTAAAGAAACTATGCATGGCTTGCACACCTCCTGGAAATTCAGGCATTACTTGTGGGTAAAGTAGACAAACAATTGCTGTATCCTCATCTAGCGTGTTGTCCTGTTTATCGAATTGCGGTTGTATCTTTTCTTTATTGATGGAGCAGGATATTAAAATAAGGAGTATAAACAGGATACTTTTTCTCATAAAGCATAAGCCGTAGAAGTATTATTTCTTTTCTTTAGGAAAAGAAAAACGAATAGGTAAAGAATATCGAACAGCTATATTTCTTCCATTCTGCCGTGCAGGTATCCATTTTGGCATAAAATGGATAAGACGTTTTGCTTCTTCATCGCATCCATACCCAATACCTTTCATTACTTTAACCTCATCAATAGCTCCTTCTGCATTGACAATAAAACTCACATACACAACACCTTCTACTTTTGCTTTCTTAGCGACTTCCGGATACATTAAATTCTTCTTTATGAAGGCATTCATACCTTTGATACCTCCCGGAAACTCAGGCATTTGTTCAGCCCATACACCTCCACCTTGTCCTATATCTTCAGTTGCCTCAGATAGAACTATTTTATCAACGATAAATAAGCTATCTATAGAAGGAGGTTGTTCTGTAGTAGTTGTAAATGTTAAACTCTGCGTTTTGGGGGAAGGGTTTAAAAACGTTCTTGACTTTGATTGTTGAGCAATACAGACACTACAATTCAAAAGGAAAAGGAAGAATAAAGATTTTCTCATAGGAAGATTCTGTTACCTGTTAGGTAGATGCAGAGAACTTCCTTTTTCCATAATCTAATACTGATTAGTTGGGAGAGTTTGATGACAATATAAAACGAATAGGTAATGTATACTCTTGGGCTATTATTTCACCATATGATTTCCCTGGTTTCCATTTAGGCATATGCTGAACAACGCGTACGGCTTCTGCATCAAAATCCGGATGTATCCCTTTTATTACTTCAATGTTGCTAATACTGCCGTCTGTATTGACAAGAAATCGGATATATACAACTCCACTAGCATCCGTGGCGGTAGTTGGCCACCGAATATTTTGATGTAAGTACTGAGCTAACTCCCATCTGCCTCCAGGAAATTCGGGTATTTGCTCTATGAAGCAAGCACAGAACGCTACTGAATCTGTAAATGCTGTAGTATCTATAGGATACTCTTCTTTCTGGGTTGAAGAAATCAATAGCTCATAATCAACAAAACTACAGGAGGAGATAATTATCAGACATAAAAAGAGGACGAACTTGACTATTTGAGGACACATCGAATCACTTTATATGTGGAGAGAAAGAGATAGGTAGAGTATATCTGAGAGGCACATTACGATGATTTAACTGTGCTGGTTTCCAGTTAGGCATGAGTTGAATCACTCGTAGGGCTTCTTTATCAAAGTCTGACCCTATTCCTTTTAATACATGGATGTCTTCGAGGTGACCATCTTGTTGAACCCAAAAAGTAACGTATACTACTCCACTTATATCAGATGAAGTGTGTGGATACTTCAGATGCTTTTGTATGAATGATTTCATTGCTTTTTCCCCACCAGGAAATTCAGCTACTTTGTCTACTACTGCTCCTGTTATAATGTCTTCTTCTTGTAATTTATAAAAATTTAATCTTTCTAGATAATCTGAATCAGAGATAAGAAGATCTTCTATTTTTTCCTCTACTAACAAGGTATCTGGTAACTTTTTCTGAGTAGTTATAGAAGAGGATTCATTGTTGCAACATAAGAATAACGCAATACTTAGAATGCAAAAGATGCAATATGTAGATAGTTGTATTAGTGGACGTTTCATAGTAATTGCTCTTTTATTTATTTCCGGGTTATTCTGGTCTTCTTAAACTCAACAGGGAGAATGTAATTTACATCAATAGGTTGACCTCCCTGAAGACCAGGTTCCCAAACTGGCATATGTCTGACTAATCGTACTACTTCCTCATCACACCCATACCCTAAGCCTTTAATTACTTTTATATCCTGAAGCAGACCCTTATCTCCTACAGTAAAGCTAACATATACTTTTCCTGTAACTTCGGCTTTTAGTGCTTCTGGTGGTGATTGCAGATTATCTGTAATGAATTGTTTCAATCCTTCTTCTCCACCTGGAAATTGTGGTGCTCGTTCGGAAGGTTTTGAATCAATGGTTGTGGTTTTGTAAAGAGTAGGAAAATGTGTCTGATGAGAGTTGAATACTGTAAAGTCTGTTTCTCTGTGAAAATCACAAGCTGTAAGAATAATTAGTAAGATTACAGATGTATATTTTTGCATACAAAATGCTGCTTTTAGTTGTAGTTGCTATCTTCTATATGATTTGAATAGTAACGAAAAGCCTTATATCGCAAGATAGAAGCTGATAGGTAGGATATATTTAATAGCTGTATTCCTTCCGTTTTGTTGTGCAGGAATCCATTGCGGCATAAGATTAAGTACACGCACTACCTCCTCATCACACCCATACCCTAAGCCTTGTAAAATCTGAGGGGATTTGATAAATCCTTTCTCATCTATTATAAAACCAGCATAGATTGTTCCCTGAACTTTGTTATTCCTTGCCAGAGCAGGATATCTAAGATTTTTTTGAATGAGAGTATATAATGCAGATATACCCTCCGGATATTGAGGATGTTGTGCTGTCCAGAAAAGACGTTTCTCACAATTCAGTGGCTGAAATGTCTCCGGGATTGGTGTATTTGGTTTGCTCTGTTTTGCCTGAGCATAATCTGAGACTGAGAGAAAAAAAACAGAAAAAAGAATAGGTATTGCCTTGTACATAAAGCAGTATTTTCTGCTTTGATGCACAAGACTTCCTTTTTCCACAACAGCGAATGAAAATTTCTGTTATGATTTATCCATTACTTATTGTCCATGCCCAAAACTGATAGGAAAAGAATATCTGACAGGTACTTTTTGATTGTTTTGTAAACCAGGTTTCCATTGCGGCATAAGTTTAAGTACACGAGCCGCTTCTTCGTCGCAACCATATCCTATGCCTTTGGTAACAAATACTTCCTGTACAAATCCATCTGCATCTATAACAAAAGAACAAATGACTTTACCTGTAATATGTGCCTTGCGAGCTGCTTTCGGGTATTTCAGATTGGCTTTTAGAAATTTACTTAATTTTTCCATGCCTCCTGGGAATTCAGGTTGTACTTCATTTAGTTGAGAAACATTTCCATTTACTGGTGAGCTGTCTTGTTCAGTAGACGAGTCCTGAGCATACAGAGGGACACAGACAAGCAAAGCGATAATCAGTGAAGAAAGTTGTTTTTTTATGGAATGTTTAAATAAATACATTTTATCTGTGATGTAAGCGGCTTGTTATTAAATAGAAGACTTAAGTATATTCAGTCAGATAGTGAAAACGAAATAGGAAGAGAAAAACGTACAGGAACTGCTTTATTATCTTTTATGCCTGGTTTCCATTTAGGCATCAGTCTAATAACGCGTATAACTTCTTCATCACATCCATAACCCAATCCTTTGGCAATAGATATATCCTTAATTCTTCCTTTGGCATCTACCACAAAGCTGGCAAAAACTTTACCCGTAATGTTAGCTTTGCGGGCAGCTTTAGGATAACGCAGATTATTTTGTAAAAACTCACCCAATTTTGAAATCCCTCCTGGAAATTCAGGAATTTGATCCACTTCCAGCAACGGGCCGCTGGACGGTGTAGTATTGAAAGAATTTTCTTTTGTTTGACCTATTGTATATTGAATGGATAAAACGGAAAATAGTATGATAAAAATTGTTTTCATAAAGGGTATAAAAATTAACCCACATAACTAACTCCTACTATGAGGGGAATGATGTAATGTGTTATAGACTATTTTTTATTTCTTCCCTATGCTAAAATTTATTGGTAATACATAACGGACGGCCACTGTCTTTCCTCCTTGCATACCGGGAATCCATTTAGGCATAAGCTTAATAACACGTATAACTTCTTCATCACATCCATAGCCTATACCCTGCGTTATTTCTATATCCCGAATAGTTCCATCTTCTCCAACTATGAATGTTCCAAAAACTTTACCCGTAATATTAGCTTTGAAGGCGGCTTTGGGATAGCGCAGGTTATTTTGTAGAAACTCACCTATTTTGGGAATACCACCTGGAAATTCAGGCATACGTTCCACTGTGACATACACGCTATCTGTGCTTTCGGGTGAAACTGCAGATGTTTCATTTTGAGAAAAAGAATAAGTAATAGTACTTAGAAAGATAATAAGAGTATAGATGTATTGCATAATAGACATAAAATTACCCTCATATTTAATATGAGGGTAAGTATATAAAGTTAAATAGTTAACAATGGGGTTGATTAAACAAATTCGTCTCCTTTATTTTTCGCATCATTGACAAACTCCTTTACTTTTTGTTCATCGTCTTTGCGACAGATAAGAAGCACATTATCATATTCTGCAACAATAAACCCATCCAGACCATTGATAGCAATCAGACGATCTTTGGGTGTTTTGATGATACAGTTTTTGGTGTCATATAGCATCACACTGCCATCAATAACATTTTCATGCTCATCTTTATCTGATACTTCATACAATGATTTCCAGGTTCCCAAGTCAGACCAGCCAAAGTCGCTTAATACCACATAGACATCTCCTGCCTTATCTGCTTTTTCCATAATGCCTACATCAATAGAGATACTTTTACACCAGGAATAGGCTTTGTCTATATAAGTAGATTCTTCTGTAGTAAAGTAGAATGGTTTTCCATCTTCAAATGCTTCTGCTATATCCGGAAGATACTGCAGAAAGTTTTGGGTTACAGTCTGCGCATTCCAGACAAAGATCCCTGCATTCCAGACATAATCTCCACTCTCAATAAAGCTTTTAGCATATTCCAGATTTGGCTTTTCTGTAAAAGTTTTTACTTTCAGAACTTCTTCGCCATCTTTTGGAATAAACTGGATATAACCATATCCTGTATCCGGTCGGCTGGGTTTAATTCCCAGTGTTACAATCTTATTTGTTTCTGTGGTAGCTTTCAGTGCTTTCTGGATATCAGCTCTAAACGCTTCTTCTTTTAATATGATATGATCTGCAGGAGCTATAACCAGATTGGCATGAGGATCTTTATGAGCAATTTTGTAGGCTGCATACGCGATACAGGGAGCTGTGTTGCGACGAGCTGGTTCTAATAATATCTGATCGTAGGAGAGCTGTGGTAGTTGCTGTTTTACCAGGTCTCTGTATTCAGCACTGGTTACAACATATATATTTTCGGGTGGACAGATGCCGTCAAAACGATCTGCAGTTTGTTGGAGCAGGGTTCGGCCTGTTCCTAATACATCATGAAACTGCTTGGGATTACTGGTGCGACTAAACGGCCAGAAGCGTGTGCCTACACCTCCTGCCATAATAATAACATAGTTGTTTTTGCTCATTACTGGTTCCTTTATGTAATTGTTATTCGTACGTTAATTAATTTTTAAAAAAATCTTACATCCCCTTTGTAAGATAGAAATAATAAGTATATATGTTAAATATTTTTCCAGTAGTTATATGAGTATTTGATTTATCCAATTAATCAAAAGAAAAATGTAGTATTAAAATTCTCTGGCGGTATA
This sequence comes from Xanthocytophaga agilis, assembly GCF_030068605.1. NCBI lineage: Bacteria > Pseudomonadati > Bacteroidota > Cytophagia > Cytophagales > Rhodocytophagaceae > Xanthocytophaga > Xanthocytophaga agilis. Next base: position 242,208 of record NZ_JASJOU010000007.1, on the reverse strand, counting down.
AAATTTTATTTTACAAAAAAGCGTCTATAGAAAAAATCATATTTGATTAAATACGAATTTGGATTCATTTTATTTTATAAAATGCATCTTTTGCCATTTAACTTACTGTAAGAAAGCTCCTCTATATTCGACAAATGTAAGAATAGTAACCAACCTGTCAAACTTTGGGAGGTTTCTAATACTTTCATTTGTAACTAATTATATATAGTTGAATTGTTGAAAAATATTTCATAGCTTACCTCATGAAGTGCAAAATAAAGTTTGCAAAGCAACGCTTTTTTAGCAATTTTGACATAAGACTTGATGCAAAAGTTTTACCAGCATACGCTAATCATCGTTAAAAATATAAAAGTTATCTACCTTCAGAAAGATTCAGATGTTGACGGACGAGTTATCTCAGTTAAAAGAAACCCTTAAAGACGTTTTTGGCTATAGCCAGTTTCGCGGAACCCAGGAAGAAATTATTCAAAGTATTTTAGCGGGACGCAATACGTTTGTAATTATGCCAACAGGGGCAGGTAAATCATTGTGTTACCAGTTGCCTGCTATTGTGATGTCTGGGACAGCCATTGTAATTTCACCCCTGATTGCTTTAATGAAAAATCAGGTAGACCAGTTGAATGCAGTTGGTATCAACGCCCAGTTTTTAAATTCTACTCTCAGCAAAGCTGAAATCACGAAAGTTAAAAAAGATGTATTGAATGGTGAGATCAGGCTTTTATATGTAGCACCTGAATCTTTAACCAAAGAAGAAAATATTGACCTTCTCAAAAGAGCTAACATCTCATTTGTTGCAGTAGATGAAGCTCATTGTATCTCTGAATGGGGTCATGATTTCCGCCCGGAATACCGCAAGATCAGAGGTATTATTGAAAATTTAGGTAAAAACCTCCCTATTATTGCCCTTACAGCTACGGCAACCCCTAAAGTCCAGACTGACATTCAAAGAAACCTGGACATGGACGATGCGGAACTTTTTAAATCTTCCTTCAACCGCAAAAATCTTTACTACGAAGTTCGTCCAAAAGTTGATGCGAAGAAGCAACTAATCAAATATATAAAAAACCACAAAGGTAAATCTGGTATTATCTATTGCCTTAGCCGCAAGAAAGTAGAAGAGATTGCTGAGTTACTCAGTGTAAATGACATTAAGGCATTGCCTTACCATGCTGGTCTGGATGCCTCAATCCGTATGGCCAACCAGGATGCATTTTTGAATGAAGAAGTAGATGTAATTGTGGCTACTATCGCTTTTGGAATGGGAATTGACAAACCAGATGTTCGTTTTGTTATTCACTATGATGCTCCAAAGTCGCTGGAAGGATATTATCAGGAAACAGGGCGATCTGGTCGTGATGGATTGGAAGGTAACTGTATTATGTTCTACAGCTACAATGACATTCTGAAGCTGGAGAAATTTAATAAGGACAAACCTGTTACAGAGCGGGATAATGCCAAACATCTTTTACAGGAGATGGCTGCTTATGCTGAATCTTCTGTATGTCGCCGCCGTCAGCTTCTACATTATTTTGGTGAACAACTGGATCATGATTGTGGCTATTGTGATAACTGTCTGAAACCTCGTGAGAAATTTGAGGCGCAGGATGATGTAGTGCTAGCAGTTCAGGCCGTAATACAGACAGAGTCACGTTTTGGAGTGCCGCATCTTGTGGATGTTTTACGTGGCGTTAAAAATGATTACGTAATAAGCTACGGACATGACAAACTTAAGCTATTTGGTGTAGGTGCAGAAAAAGATGTAGCCTATTGGACCTCTGTGTATCGTCAGATTACCATTTATAACTTCTTGGAAAAAGATGTAGATGTAATTGGTATTGCCCGTCCGTCTGCTAAAGGACTGGAATTCATAGATAATCCTTATCCTGTCACGCTGACTAAAGATCATGATTATTCAAATGTAGATGAAGAAAGTGACGAGGATGATAATGATGCTGGCAATCCATCTACTCCACGCGCGGCTGATGAGACTTTATTTGAAATGCTGAAAGCACTTCGTAAAAAGATTGCGAAAGAAAAAGGCTTACCACCATACGTTATTTTTCAGGACCCTTCTCTGGAGGAGATGGCTACTACCTATCCAACAACCAAAGAGGAACTGGCGCAGATTAATGGTGTTGGAGGAGGAAAGGTTGCTAAATTTGGTAAACCATTTCTTGAACTAATAGCCAAGTATGTTGCTGAGAATGATATAGAGACAGATTCTGATGTATTGATCAAGTCTACAGCTAATAAGTCTAAGACCAAGATCTTTATCATTCAGCAAATTGACCGGAAAATCAATCTGGACGAAATCGCAGAGTCAAAAGTTTTGACTATGAGTGATTTGATAGAAGAGATAGAACATATTTGTTATTCTGGAACACGTCTTAATCTGGATTATTATATTGATCAGATTCTGGATGAAGACAAACAACAGGATATCTGGGATTACTTTATTTCTGCAGAGACAGACAGTATGAAAGTAGCATTAGCCGAGATGGGAGATGATTTTAGTGAAGAAGAATTACGACTTATGCGAATTAAATTCCTTTCGGAAGTAGCCAACTAGAAAATTTAGTATTCTCTCCTTAAAAGACCTCTTTCCACTCTGGAAAGAGGTCTTTTTGTTTGTTGAGTTAGTGTATACTTGTAGAAGTAAAGACACATTAAGCTATTACTACAGAGTGTATTTAGACGCTCTATCTGAAGTTTATTCAATTTTATGCCCTGCCAATTCTTTGTTAAGGGCTTTTTTTATAAAGGTGAAATCTTAATTTTGCGCAGATAACGCCTTTTGTGGCTTTTTTAATAGTCTGATTCTACCTGTTTGTTTAGGATAACTGCATTGAGTAGAGTCTGCCAACTCTGTTTTATATATAACGTCTCTTATTCATTTTTATGAAAATACTTATTCTTGGTTCTGGTGGTAGAGAGCATGCTTTAGCGTGGAAGATCAAGCAAAGTCCTTTGTGTTCACAGTTATTTGTTGCACCAGGAAATGCAGGAACTCATGAGATAGCAACTAATGTTGCTATTGGGGTGAATGACTTTACTGCCATTACGGATTTTGTGTTGAAGGAGTCCATTGAACTTGTGGTAGTTGGTCCGGAAGAACCATTGGTGCGAGGTATTCGGAATACATTTGAGGAAAGAGAAGATCTAAAACATGTGTTGATTGTAGGACCAGGTAGGGAAGGGGCTCAACTGGAAGGTAGCAAGGATTTTTCAAAGCAATTTATGCAGCGACACAATATTCCTACAGCCCGTTACCAGACATTTACTCCTGAGCAATTAGAAGAAGGACTCGAATATATTGATAAGCAGGAATTGCCTATTGTACTAAAAGCGGATGGATTAGCAGCAGGAAAAGGTGTAATTATTGCGCAAAGCTATAAGGAAGCACATGAGACGCTTACAGATATGTTGGCTCATCAGAAGTTTGGAGATGCCAGTAGCCGTGTAGTAATTGAACAATACCTGACTGGAATAGAGCTTTCTGTTTTTGTGCTTACGGATGGTAAAGATTATAAAATATTGCCTGAAGCCAAAGATTACAAACGGATAGGAGAAGGAGATACTGGACTAAATACGGGTGGGATGGGTGCTGTTTCTCCTGTACCATTTGTAGATAGGGAGTTTATGCAGAAAATTGATGAACGAATTATATGGCCAACAATAGAAGGTTTGTATAAAGAAAACATTTCTTATGTTGGTTTTATATTCTTTGGATTGATAAATGTTGATGGAGAGCCTTATGTAATTGAGTATAATGCACGTATGGGTGATCCTGAAACAGAAGTAGTAATTCCTCGTATTCAGTCAGATTTAGTTGAATTATTAGTAGCGACTGCTAACGGTACGCTATCTGAAAAACGAATTCAGTTTGTACCTCGTATTGCAACTACAGTAATGCTTGTTTCCGGAGGATACCCTGGTGATTATGAAAAAGGAAAAGTGATTTCAGATACAGGAAAAGTGGAAAACGTGCTGGTATTTCATGCAGGTACAAAACTAACTCCTGACAATCGTGTTGTAACAGATGGAGGACGTGTAATGGCATTGACAGCTTATGGAGCAGATATCCGTCAGGCACTAGCTAAGTCTAATCAGGCTGCAGAACGGATACAATGGGAGGGAAAATATTATCGCAAAGATATAGGATTGGATTTATTGAAGATAAGTAAGTAAATTTGATTTTGAAGTGTAAATTCAGAATCAGGAAACAACAGAAAGGATGAAGAGTATTTCTCTTCTAAATACGTTAATCTTTTCGGTATTTGGGTGGGACCTGATTTTTGAGTAAAGCCTTCAGAATTTTTTCACGTAGGCGAAAGCCGATTTTATATAAAATAATATGGCATGTACAGGGTGTAGCACAGCTTCTAATGGAACTGGAGCAACCGGCTGCGAGACAGGTGGTTGCAATAAGATGAATGTTTTTGACTGGCTGGGGAATATGGATATTCCTTTGGAACAGCGTTTTAATATTGTAGAGATACGCTTTAAAGGAGGACGGAAAGAGTTTTTTCGTAACTCAAATTATCTGGAACTATTTACAGGAGACCAGGTAATTGTAGAGGTACCAGGAGGACATCACCTGGGGATAGTTTCATTGCAGGGGGATTTGGTTCGTCTGCAAATGAAAAAGAAAGGTGTGCAGGATAATGAAGAAATCAGACAGATCTATCGGATTGCAACAGAAAAAGACATTGAAAAGCATGAACAGACAAAAGCTCGGGAATTGCCTACAATGTTTCGTACTCGTGAGATTATTCGTGAATTGAATCTGCAAATGAAACTTTCAGATGTAGAATATCAGTCCGATAATACCAAGGCTACATTTTTCTACTCAGCAGATGATCGGGTTGATTTCAGAGAACTGATTAAGATTTTGGCTGCAGAGTTTAAAGTACGGGTAGAAATGCGCCAGATTAGTTTGCGTCAGGAAGCTGGCAGACTGGGAGGGATTGGCTCCTGTGGTCGGGAATTATGTTGCTCTACCTGGTTAAATGATTTCAAAGCTGTATCTACAGTTGCTGCCCGTTATCAAAATCTTTCGCTTAATCCGACGAAGCTTTCCGGACAATGTGGAAGATTAAAGTGTTGTCTTAACTATGAACTAGAGACTTATATGGAAGCTTTGCAAGGAATTCCTACAATAGAAGAACCTCTGCGAACTAAAAAAGGTCATGCTTATTTACAAAAGACAGACATTTTTAAGAAGATTCTCTGGTTTGGATATCATGAAGAGACGACTTGGCATCCGTTGGGTGTAGAGCGTGTCAATGAGATTCTGATTATGAACCGGAATGGTATTACACCTGAATCATTATTCGAAAATGAACTGGCAATAATAGAAGCAGCTCCTATCAATAGTGATCTTGCCAAACTGGATAAACGGTTGAATGATAAAGAGAAAGACAAAAAGAAATTTAAGAAGAAGCGCCGTTGAGCTTTTCTGTTTTGAAAACTGATCTTTCTGAGAAGAATTTAATGAAAATAAATCCAGCAGATCAATATATCACAGGTTGTGTAGTATTGATTTGCTGGATTCTTATCTCTTAAACGACTCTAGCACCAAGTATACACATGATATTATCTCACTCTCTGATTACTATAAGAAAAAGACTGATACATATTCTCGGAATCGTTTTATTCGGACTTTGCTGGGCCTGTGACACGGAACGGGTATATGAGCAATATCATGACATTCCTGAAAATCAATGGTTTATTGATAGTGTACAGACCTTTACTTTTACTATCGAGGATCCATCTATTCCTTATAATATTTATTATAATATTCGTAATTCTGTCTCATATCCTTATTATAATTTGTTTGTAACCTACTATCTAACAGATGCTAGCGGAAAGCAGTTGTCATCTAAACTACAGGAGTTACTATTGATGGACACACAGACAGGTAAGCCTCTTGGTGAAGGTTTGGGGGACATATTTGATAATCGGGTTATCTCGCTTACTAAATTTAAGTTTCCACAGAAGGGGGCATATACATTTAAAATTAAGCAGTATATGCGGAAAGACCCACTTCCGGAAGTTATGAGTGTTGGAATCCGGGTAGAAAAAGCCAGCCAGTAAACAACTAAAATCAGATATCGTGAGACTCTTTGTAAACAGGCTAAGATCGACTTTGATGAGGAGATAATATTTTTGATGCCTGTTGCCTCCGAACTAGAATATGATGAAAACAAAATTCCTTCCATTGTTTCCGCTTACCCTGGTAGCTTATCCTCATGAAAGGATAAACCTGCATATTTTTGAACCACGATATCAACAACTGATTACTGAGTGTCTGGAGAATGGTACTACATTTGGTATACCAGCCTTTATAAATAATCAGATTCAACAATATGGCACTGAAATGCGTGTGACCAATCTGCGTCAGCGCTATGATGATGGGAAGATGGACATTGAAACAGAAGGGCTGGAAGTATTTAAAATTCAACGTTTTGAGAACCCTACCAAAGGTAAATTATATGCTGCCGGTGATGTAGAAATTTTGACGATTTGGGGAGATCCTCAATCTGAACTGGTAGCTGAACTCATGACTAAGGTCAAAATATTGTATAAGTTACTGCAGTCCGAATTGAAATTACGTATTACCGATTATGACTATTTTTCATATCAGATCGCACATAAGGTAGGACTCTCTGTGGAAAGCGAATATGAGTTATTAAAAATAACTTCAGAAAAGGACCGTCAACGCTATTTGTTGAAGCATCTGGAAAAAACTATTCCTGTAATGGAAAATATGGAGGCTACGAAAGAACGGATTCGAATGAATGGTCATTTTAAGCACTTTGATCCATTGAATTTTTAATAATACCGCTTAAAAAAATGGACTACGTAAAATAGAAAGCGTTGCTATTTTTATACTTTTGCGACGTTGAACTTTGTATACCGTTATTTATCATATAATTATTCTGACGCCATGACAACTGAAATCTTTTCAAAAATAGCCCAGCAACTCTCAGAAAAGGGCTTCACTGTTGCCTCTTCTGATTTTACCCGTCCCTGGGGTGGCTTTTTTGTAATAGATGAATCCCAGACTCAAAAATTTATTGAAACATATTTTCCATCTCTGCCTGCGAACAGCCTTTTGCAAGGAGCACGGTTAAGTCCTAAGATTTTGGTAGTAGGACCTCAAAAGCGTTTATCCTGGCAATACCATTTCCGCCGTGCTGAAGTATGGCGTGTAGTGGATGGCCCTATTGCAGTTGCTCAAAGTGATACAGATGAGCAAACCGAACCTAAAACATACCAGAATGGTGAACTGATAACTCTTAAGCAGGGAGAACGCCACCGGTTGATTGGGTTGGATACATGGGGTGTTGTTGCAGAAATCTGGCAACATACAAATGCCGATCATCCATCGGATGAGGCTGATATCGTGAGAGTACAGGATGATTTTAGTCGCTAAGAATTTAACTCCCCGGAAATCTGTTTTCGGGGAGTTTTTGTATAGACATGTTCGTGGCAAATAAGATGTGTATCTATAGCTATCTGATTTCGGGTTTTGTTCTGACTTCATTTTTTATGGTAGGATGCCAGAAAGAAGAGAAGGATGTAGAGGATATGCGTAGTATGCTGACTCTGGTAAACACAATACGTACTGCCGGATGTCAATGCGGGTCTGACTGGATACCTCCTGCACAAGAGTTAACATGGAACGATACACTATCGATTGCTGCAGATAATCATGCTACCGACATGAGTAAAAGAGAGTATTTCGATCATATCTCTCCTGAAGGTACTTCTCCTATTCAACGGGCTCAGCAGGTTGGTTATTCCGGATTATATATTGGTGAAAATATCGCCCGGGGATATTCTTCTATGCAGAGGGTAATAGATGACTGGAAAGCAAGCGAAAGTCACTGTAAAACCATGATGGATACATTGTATACTGAAATGGGTGCGGGTAGATCCGAGACTTATTGGGTGCAGGAATTTGGCAGTCGCTAGGCTTTCTACCTTTTCTTTTCAAATACCCAGTCACCTTCTTTTCGGATACATACCAGACCTGTAATAGCAGGCATATTTAATTTCTGTAATGCTAGTTTCAATTCCTTCGCTCGCTTTCCAGATCCATTAGTATCCAATGCCAGTAATTTATTGATTACTGTTTGTTCATCCTCTTGGGGTTGAGATAATACCTTCTGTATATCTTCGAATCGTGCTCTTCCATGATGAATCAGATCTACTAAGACTATACATACTTTGAAGGATTTCCCACTTATATCTAATGCTGAAAAGCCTGCTTCCTGACTCTTGCTCCAATAGCTGTTTAAGATTTGTTTAGCCCACTTTATAGCTAATCGCACCTGTATTGTTCTGAAGGATGTATCAGAATCCACCAGATAAAGAAATTTCGCTGCATTGATCAGTTCCTTATCATCAATTCGAGTAGAGTCTGGATTGAGAAGCTGGCGAAGTGGATGAGGGCGAGCTTCATTCGGTCGGGGCATAAAATCTGATGTTCGGTACATTCTCCTGGAAACAGTATCTCTGAACTGTCTGTACTTGTCTGTGATAGTCAGATTGGGAAAAAGGGCATGCCCTTTAGGTGAAATAAGTACTTGCCTGAAATATTCTGCAAATGCACTGTCTTTACCACGACCATTAGCTGCAAACTGTAAAAAGCCAAAAGAGAAGCCTACAGGGTCGTATGTATTCAAACCTCTGAATAAACCACCTTCACAGTCGCTGATTGGTTTAAGAAAATATTGCCAGAGTTGTACATCTGTTACTGTTGAAATGTTATAGGGTTTTTGAGTCTGAAAGAAATTGTCTTTCTTTTCCAGAGTGTCAATGTCCTTTTTAAATAATGAAGTTTGAATCAGTAATGGCAGGTTACAGATACCATGAAGTGTTTTAGCTCCATATGCGTATCTCATATGGACTCCCAGTAAACGTTGTTGGGAAGTTTCCGGCGAAGAATAGGTACATAACGTATCTGACTGTACTATTTTCTGCTTAGTCTTCTTTTGAAAGACAGTGTCTGTTTTCTGATATAGATAGATGGTTAATTGACTAGTACTGTCATATAATGTTCGGAATGGTTTAATCTGACTAATGCCCTGAAAAGAGAATAAAATAGTCAAAGAAAAAGAGAACACTATTTTGCCAATAGACATATACATAGGATAATTAGTCAGAACAAACTGTATCAGGGTTTTCCCTGAATTTTCTTTTTGGGGTATTCTACTGATGTAAATAGTACAAAAAAACAAAAAATTTGTGCAATAAGATACTAGGTATTACTAGTAGTTTCTCACCATACAAAACAACTTCAGTAATAATAATCCTCTTTCACTACTATCAATCTATTTTATGAAAAGAATTTTATTAGCATTTGTTTTGGCTGGTGTACTAAGCGCGTGTCAGAAAGACGCGAGTATTTCTGTAAGATCCGAAGTAAAAGCCAACTGGTCATCTTCTGCTCAATGGGCTACATGGACCAATGGTGGATACACGTTATACAACAATATCTGGGGAAGTGGGGCTGGTGCACAAACAATCTGGGCTAATTCGTATAGCAACTGGGGTGTATGGGCAAACCATCCCAACACAGGAGGTATTAAATCGTATCCTAACGCTACCAAATATGTTGGCAAAAAATTGAGTGCGTTGTCTGCCTGTTCCAGTACATTCAGTGCTACTACACCAAGTGGTGGTGCCTGGGAGTCTGCCTATGATATTTGGGATAGTGCTAATGCGTATGAGATTATGTTATGGATGAACTATACAGGAACATCCAGCGGTAGTGGTAATGTAAAACCTATCTCCTATAATTGGAGTGCAGCAGGCGATGCCGTTCCTGTATTTACTAATGTGAATGTAGGAGGACGTACCTGGAATGTATTCCGGGGAAATAATGGCTCGAACGAAGTTTTCTCTTTTTTGGCTACTACTAAAACAAATAATGCAACGGTAGACATTAAAGCTATACTGAACTGGATTAAGAGTAAAGGATGGATAGGTGATATTACTGTTGGCAATGTGCAGTTTGGGTATGAGATCACCTCATCCACTGGAGGACTTAATTATACTACAAACAGTTTTTCTGTGACTGCAAACTAACAGATATATATTTTGGATTGGCGCTAAAAGTCGGATTCAGTTACTGAGTCCGGCTTTTTTATATAGTGTTAGAGAAATCGAATTATGATTTTATAGTTTTTTGTTTGATTATATGTGTGGGGTATATGTCTTTTGTGAAATATAATACTGATCTTTTGTCGTTATGCCGTAAAATATTTTGATGTTAGTGCGGAAGGTTTAATTTTACTATTCGATACTTCCTACCATACATCCTATGACATTTTCATTTAAACTACCACTATGGGTTTGTGTAATCCTTGGATCACTTCTACTGTGTTACACACCAGACCCATCTTTTGCAAATAATCCCACCTCATTTGCTGATTCGCTAAAAGTTACCCTTACTGAGGGAACTAATATGGCGATAAGTATATCTCCAGATCGAAAATGGCTGGCATTGGATGTCCAGGGAACCATCTGGGTACTCTCTGTAACAGGAGGCGAAGCACATCCGGTTACAGATGCTTTCGGCGATAATCGCCAGCCAGCTTGGTCTCCGGATGGGAGTCAGATTGCTTTTCAGTCATTTCGGGATGGAACTTACCACATCTGGACAGTAAAGAAAGATGGGAGTGGATTGAAGCAACAAACATTTGGTGTGTATGATGATCGTGAACCTCATTGGGCGCCAGACGGAAAGAGTCTCGTCTTTTCTTCTGACAGAGCCGACAATTATGATATCTGGCAACTGGATATGCAATCAGGTAAGATAATACAACTTACAACAGATATCGCAAATGATTACTGTCCAGCCTATAATGCTGAAGGTACACGTATAGTATTTGTCTCTGAACGTAGTACAGGTCCTGGTGTTTATGTGAGAGAGGATAATGGAAAAGAGAAATTGGTTTCTAAGGTAGATGGAAAGTTATGTGCACCTGCCTGGAATAGTACAGGTACACATATATCCTATAATGCCTTTTCTGCGCAAGGTAGCTTTCTGGAACAGATTCGTGTATCTGATGGTAATAAACTTATCTTGAGTGATCCACAGGAGGATGTTTTTCCTTTTCGAGCTGAGTGGTTATCTGTTGATGAGTTTTTGTATACTGCAGATGGGCAAATCAAACGAAGGAAAGTAGGGAAAAAAGGCTTTAAGAGTATTCCTTTTAAAGCAATTGTCACTATACCAAAACGAAACTATGCTCGTAAAAGATATAGTTTTGATAATCATGGTCCTATGGTCGTTAAAGGTATCAAAGGCCCTGTTGTATCACCTGATGGGCGAAGGATTGCCTTTGCTGCATTAAGTGATATCTGGATATTAGAAAATGGAAAGGCTGAACCTATGGCAATTACCCATGATCCTTACCTGGATGTTGATCCTGCCTGGTCGCCGGATGGTTCACGACTGGTATATATCTCTGACCGGAATGGAGGTATGGATCTTTGGATGCGTAATCTGAAAACTGAAAAAGATAGTTGCCTGGTTGATTTACCAGATGATCTCAACTTTCCTGCTTGGTCGCCAGATGGTACTAAAATTGCCTTTTATCAAGGTGATCCACGCAATGCATGGGGGAGAGGGACATTGAGTGTGATTAATTTATCTTCTGGAAAGATTGAGAAAGTGCATGAGTCATTGTTCGTTCCCAGTCAGCCAAGCTGGTCTGCTGATAATAAGACGATTGCTATTTCATCACTACAGGTATATTCATCCCGGTATCGTGAAGGTATTAGTGAAATTTTGCTGGTATCTCTGGATGGAAAGCCTGATCGGTATGTTTCGCCTGTACCTGACAATACATTGGCAATGCGGGGAAAGAATGGTCCTGTATGGTCTCCTGATGGGAGTAAAATGGCTTATACACTGGATGGACTGTTATGGATGGTACCTGTAGATCTATCCGGAAATCTGGTCGGACCTCCTAAGCGCCTGACTAATGAATTGGCAGAAGTACCTAGCTGGACAGGAGACTCTCAGCGTATTGTTTTTCTGGCGACTGATACACTGAAACAGGTATCTGTTGCAGATGGTAAAATAGAGGTTATTCCTATGCATCTTACCTGGCAGTACAAACAGGCCTCAGAAAGTATTATAGTTCATGCCGGGCAGTTATTTAATGGGCTTTCAGCTACTTATCAGAAAAATGTAGACATTGTAATTGAAGGCAATCGAATTAAAGAAATAGTTCCCCATCAGACAGGACGAATAGGGAAGATAATTGATGCGTCTGACAAAACGGTAATTCCTGGGTTGTTTGAGATGCATACTCATCAATATGCAATGACAGGAGAGAAGCAAGGCAGACTTTGGTTATCCTATGGTATTACATCTATACGAGAGCCTGGAGCAGATCCTTATGACGCATTGGAGCGAAAAGAATCGTGGGCGAGTGGCGCACGAAAAGGCCCCCGGCAATTTTTTACAGGAGGACTTACGGATGGTAGCCGGATCTACTATGGCTTAGCCACCAGTATTCATTCGGAAGCTCATCTGGAACTGGAATTAAAGAGATCTATTCGTTTAGAATATGATCTGATTAAAACCTATGTACGTATGCCTGATTTGATGCAGCAACGGATCACAACCTTTGCACATGCACATGGGATTCCGGTTTCGTCCCATGAAATTTATCCGGCAATGGGCTATGCTGTTGATGCAGTGGAGCATATCGGCGGAACTAGCCGCAGGGGATACTCCCCTAAGATCTCAGCTGTAAATCGTACCTATCAGGATGTAATTGAACTATTGGCAAAGTCAGAAATGAATATTACTCCTACAGCTGCTTTGCAAGGTGGTTTTCATGCTATGGCGGCCAAATATCCTGCATTATATGAGAATCGCCAGTATACAACCTTTTATTCTCCTGAATTCACTGCCAGTATGAAAGCCAGTACAGGACAGATTGCTAAGTTGTATCCCGGTTTCCTGACAAATTTTGCCAGTCTTCAGAGTACTGTAAAACGCTTGATTGCGGCTGGTGCCCATGTGACAACCGGAACAGATAGCCCTTTTGTTCCCTATGGTACCAGCTTACATACCGAACTACAATGCTGGGTAGATGGAGGTGTTACCCCATTTGAAGCACTTCGGTCTGCAACTTTATGGGCGGCAGAAGCTGTTGGCGTTAGTAAGGACCTGGGATCGGTAGAGCCTGGTAAGCTTGCCGATCTGGTCATTGTGACAGGTGATCCCCTCACACAAATCAGGGATGCTTGGAATGTTGAGACTGTAATTAAGAATGGCGAAGTATATTCCCTGGAAGAATTATTAAAGAGACCCTGAAGTTAGATCACAATAGGGAACGCAAAAAGGCATTATGTTTATTCATAATGCCTTTTTGCGTTCCTTTATCGTAAATATTTCAATCCAATGGACGATTTATATAAACAGCTAAGAAAAGAGTTAGTACGACATGAGTCGTTAACAGAAGAAGAATGGGAATTAATAAAAGCAAAATTCTCTTATAAGGCCATAGCAAAATCTGATTTTCTGTTGAAAGAAGGGCAAGTGTGTCATTCTTTGAGTTTTGTGGGTACAGGTTTACTCAGAACATATAGCTTGGATGAGAGTGGTAGTGAAATTACTACCCACTTTGGTTATGATGATTCATTTGTAGTTTCATTTCCAAGTTTTAGAAACCAACGAGCTTCCTTTGAATATATTAGAGCTTTAACAGATTGTCAATTGCTGGTAATAGAGTACAAAAAGGTACAAGACCTGTTTAAGCAAATGCCTAAATGGGAATCTATCTACAGAAAAGTTATAGAAGATGCCTATGCCTGTATGGAAGAACGAAACTATATTCTTCAGATGCTTCCTGCGGGTAAGCGCTATGATTTACTGATTCAGAATGGACATCCTATTATTTTACAGAAAGCACAATTGGGATACATTGCTTCTTACCTGGGTATTACACAGGAAACGCTAAGTCGCATTCGAAAACGACTGACACAAGCTAGTTTTTGACTTTTGTCAAAAGATACCTTTGGGCCTACCTTTACTTTTGCTTCATATCAAGAATAAACAATATATGAAGACACTCATTATCAATGGCCATCCCAATAAAAATAGCTATTGTTCACAATTAGCTGCTGCCTATTATAGTGGAGCACAAAAAAGAAATAGTGAAGCCCATCTATTGCATCTGTATGAACTACATTTTGATGTAAGCCTAAAAGAAGGATATTCTGGAAATCTACTGGAACCGGATTTGCTTCGGGCGCAGGAACTAATTACATGGAGTGATCACATTGTATTTGTATACCCAACCTGGTGGTGGACAATGCCTGCTTTGCTGAAAGGTTTTATTGATAGAGTATTTGTGCCTGGCTTTGCTTTTAAGTATGAATCAGATAAGCCCCTACCTGAGAAATTGCTAAAACACAAAACTGCTACCTTACTGGTCACTATGGATAGTCCTAAATGGTATTATCGATGGTGGATGAAAAATGCCGGACATTGGGTAATGAAGCAAGGTGTACTGGCTTTCTGTGGGATAAATAAAACTAAAGTAGTCACTATCGATCAAATGAGGAAGCTTACACCGCAGCAACGTAATCGGTGGATTGAAAAAGTGGAAGCCATTGCTATGCAAAGATAGCTTTTTAGAGTTTCCTTATCTCAGATTCTGTTAGCAATAAGTCTGAGATAAGGAAAATAAGACCTGGGTTTTACTGATTTCTGACAGATGGTTTACCATCCACATAAGGTTTAATATTAGCTTCACATAGCTCTACTATTTTCTGGATACGAGCCTTTCGCAATTCAGGACTTTTGAGATCCATATGGCGGACGTAAGTAAATTTGTTGGAGTTGCTTAGCTTTTGGAAGAACTCCCATGCCTTGGGATAAGCCTGTAATGCTTCCTGAAGATCTGATGGGAGAGCAGTTTCTGCTTTTAAGCTATAAGCAGCGTCCCATTGCCCTGTTTTTTTTGCATCTTCAATAAACTTTATTCCAGCTTCTGTCATTTTACCATCTGCAATCAACTTTTCACATCGGTTACGATTGACCAATGACCAGATACTACCCAAACGTCGCGGTGTAAACCGAAGAGTATAACTTTGTTCATCCAACGTTTTACGTACACCATCGATCCAGCCAAAACAAAGTGCTTCTTCTACGGACTCATCATAAGACAGAGTAGGCTTACCTGTACCTTTCTTGTAAAAAACCAAATAGATCTCTTTCTCTAACTGGTAATTGGTTTCCAGCCATGTTCTCCATTGAGTCCGGTCTTCTGCATAAAACGTTTTCATGGGTAATTTCTGATGGTGTATTTTATTGAACAGATCATCTGATGAAAACGAATATACTAACATTACGAATTTGTCTCTAGTATCTTTTTCATATTTTCCAATAGTTGCTGCCAGCCATCTCCTGTTTTTTCAGAGATTACATTATCCTGGGTTATAGCAAGCCGACTTTGATTACCTTCTTGTGTAATTTCATAGGTGATCGTAGCGTAATTTTCTGGAGCATCTGTTGTTCCTGCAACAGAACTCCAATAAGTATGCTGAAATCTTTTCTCTGGTTCTAGTTGTAGGATAGTACCTTTATCAATATATGAATTTCCCTCCCATTCGCCATGATAAACAATGGGTCCTCCGACTTTCCATTCAGATTCAACTGTTGTACCGAAGAAAAGTTGTTTGATCATGTCGGGATCTGTAATGGCATGCCATACTTTGGCAGCAGATGTATTGATCAGAACGGATTTCTGAACTGTTGTGACTTGTGTCATGGTCTTTATTGTTTAATTATAAAGCAAAAATACCTCAGAGTATGATCTTGAGATTGCATCAAACGGATAAAAACTAATATATGCGGGAATGTATTCTGTGTTAGGATAAGGTCTTCCTTGGATAGGGTGCTATTATCTTGAGGGACTAGAGAATGTTCTATTCAATATAGTCCTGAAGCAGTTATTTATTTCGTAGCTTTTGTGGGGTGATGCCGAATTTTTTGCGGAAGGCATTATTAAAATGCTGAGGAGAAGAATAGCCTAGTTCATAGGCTATTTCACTGGCTGTTTTAGTAGTGTCTAACAACAGTTGTCTGGCCTGAATCAACCGATGATCCGCAAGATAACCAAAAACAGTTGTCTGATATATTTCCTTGAATCCTCGTTTGAGTTTATATTCATTGAGTCCTACAATCCGAGCAAGCTCTGAAAGGCTGGGAGGTGTATCCATGTGCTGTTCCAGATAGTTACGCGCATGGTGGACCTTATCCTGCTCTTGGGTGTGTTTACAATAAATTGTTTGTCGGAACTGCTGATCTGCTTTATCATAGGATTCGGCCTGCAGAACCAGAATCTCGATGCTTTTGGAAAGCATAAACAGTTTTTTGAGTCCACCTGTATAATGACAGTGCAGAATATCATGAATAGCTTTTTTTAATTCGGGAGAGATAGATTGAGAATTAGGAGATAATACAACAGGGTTTCCTTCCATCATTCGACCTGCAAAGCGTTTGAGTATATCGTTTCCATCTTCTGCAATACTCAGAAATCGTTCTGGAGAAAAATGTATTTTAAAGGTTTCTCCAATCAAATCTCCATTCTGAAATGTGTTATGAACCTGAGGTGTATAAATTATATTATGCTGGGCAGCTTTTACATTATACACCTGACCCGCATGCCGGATGAGATAGCTTCCTTTCATATTAAATTCCATACATACTTTGTTGTCATTGTTTTTCTTTTCAAAAAAGAAATAATCATCAAAATAGTGTTTGGTGTAATGAATGGCTATATCATCCCACTGCCAGTATTTCAACTCTGCCTTACCATATGGTAATATCAAAGTGCTGATCTCCTCTGCTAAACCACAGGAAGAGAGCGTCTCAATTCTCCGGGTATGTTCGTAAAACAGATATTGGGGAGTTACAGATGGTAGTATAGGTGTCATAGTTTGTGATCTTAACCCATAAACATGACTCAAGAAGCAACTTTTTTAAAGAAAATACAAACATATAATGATATGGATTACTAAGGATTGTTTGTTGTGCGAACAACAAGGAAGCTATTGATGGATAAAAAAGAAATTGTCAGACAAATTAAAATTTTCATAATTAACTTGCCTGACAGTAATACATTTTTCTAGTATGCTTGTTTAGCATATTTGCGAGTTAAAAACTCATCGATTTGTATAGCCATTAATTCAAATTGTTCTTCCTGTACAAAGTGTCCACCATCTAAAAGATGTATTTCTACTTCTTTTAAGTCTTTCCGATATGCCTCTGCTCCTGGCGCTATAAAAATCTTGTCATTCTTTCCCCAAAGTACCAAGGCATGAGGCTGATAGGTTCTGAGATAGTTTTGCCATAAGGGATACTGTGGGAAATTGGTAGAATAATTCTGGAACAAAATAGATTGTATAGCTTTTATGCCATGTCTTTCCATAAAGAAATGATCCATCAGGTAAGCATCAGGGCTGATTATCTCTGGATTGAGAGCACCATATGTATATTGTTGTTTAATACCTTCCTGTGAAAGCATAAACTCGACTGCCTTTTTTAAGCCTTCTGTATCACCCGATTGCTCCAACTGGCCTATAAACTGTACGTCTGGACCCAGTCCATCTTCGTACACATTTGCGTTCTGAATAATAAGAGATTGAATCCATTCAGGATGTTTGACCGCAATGCGAAAACCAACTGGTCCGCCATAATCATGCATATAGAGATTGAATGCTGACAAGTTAAGTCTTACAGTGAATTTTTCCATTACCTCTGCCAGATGATCAAAATTATAGCTAAACTCAGATGGAGAAGGACAACTACTCATTCCAAAACCAGGATAGTCAGGTGCAACAACATGATAACGACTTGCCAGTTCCTTTATCAGATTGCGATACATATGGGATGAAGATGGAAATCCATGCAACATGAGTATTGTCTGTGGATTTCCTACACCTGCTTCACGATAAAAAATATTCAGGTTATCAACCTTAGTGGTTTTAAAATAGATGGTAGTATAATTATATTTTTTCATAGAATAGAAATAATTTATTCTGTACTTTTTGGTACAAAATTAAATCTGATAAAATTTATTGAGAAAAATTAAAAAAACTCAAAAGCAGGAATAAAGAAAGTAGCTTAGAATAGCTTTAATAAGCTACTGTAAAACGTTGTTTGGGAAACTGTTTATTTTCCAGTTCATCAATCAATGCTACTGCTAAGTCCTCTGCCGAAATACGGCATGCTCCATTGGCATCAAATACAGGCTCATCTTTTCCAGTACGGTATCGACCTGTACGTTTGCCAGACGTACCAGCGTGCATTTCTATTGCTGGACTTAAAAATGTCCACTCAATATCCTTTTCTTCTTTAAGGATGTTCAAGTAATCTCTTGCTGCCAGCGCACCTGGCTTCCACTCAGCTGGAAACTGAGGAGTATCAATCAGTTGGGTATCAGGCGCTACGTATAGACTACCTGCACCACCTATTGTAAGAAGGCGTTTAACTCCTGCTTTTTTGGTAGCTTCTTGGATGGATTTGGAACCTTTCAGAAAATCATCGTAGATATTAGGATTGGTCCAGCCTGGATTATAGGCACTAAGTACTGCATCGTTATCAGCTAACAAAGGCACTAAAGCATCAGTGTCCATAATATCACATGTTTTGACAATCAAATGCGGATGGTGGGTTGTAATTTTTTCAGGATGCCGCACAATTGCTGTTACATAATGATCCCGTTGCAGGGCTTCTGTCAGCAAATGTGAGCCAACAAATCCGGAAGCTCCAATGATGGCAATTCTCATAGGTCTATGTATTAAAAATGGATAAAAAAGATTTGTATAAATACTTATACCAACACTTTCAAATGCATCTCGATCAGAGATTTGAGTATTGTTGGGTCTGAATACATACGTCGGCTGATATTCAAACCGTTCCATACATTAATGAGGTATTTAGCCAAT
Source organism: Xanthocytophaga agilis (assembly GCF_030068605.1). NCBI lineage: Bacteria > Pseudomonadati > Bacteroidota > Cytophagia > Cytophagales > Rhodocytophagaceae > Xanthocytophaga > Xanthocytophaga agilis. The sequence goes on along the minus strand of NZ_JASJOU010000007.1, from coordinate 223,218 downwards.
TTTGTGGCTTCTTCCTTTGTCTGCAAGTTACCAGATTGCTGAGCTTCCCAGATCGTTTCCTCAAATACTTTTTCCAATTCTTTGAGCAAGGTTATGGGTTTCTGCTGTAAAGGTTTGTCTATTGTGGATAGTTCTGCAATACTGTTTCCTAAAAAACATCCCTTCTGATGTATTTCTTCAGAGTGCATAGCAATGCTTCTAAAAAAATCTCTGAGTAGTTCAATCGGATCTTTACTGGTAGCGAGATCGTTTCTGAATCGTTGAAGAGATTGTTTGCTGAACTGCTCCAATGCTTTCTCAAATAATTCTCGTTTTCCTCCTTCAAAAGCCAGATAAAAGCTGCCTTTGCCTATTCCCATAGCCATAAGCAAATCTTCGGTTGAGGATGCCTCATATCCTTTGGTCCAAAATACTTCTATTGCTTTGTTTATTACAGCTTCTGTATCAAATACTTTAGGTCTGCCTGCCATTGTCATGATAAATGAATGAACGAAAGTAGTTAATGTACTATTTAGTACAAAATTATTTTATAAATTTTATTAAAGGAAGTTTTAGAATTGTAAAGGAGTAGATAATCAGATGAAGTACTAATTACTTTGAGGATTTACCATTGATATCTTCCAGCACTGTTACAGGTTTTTTATAATAAGCATCAAGTTAATTTTCATACATATTTGTATTTTCCAGAAGGGCTTTGTACATCAGCTCATAGCTTTTAATATGGAAATTGGAATACTCAATTAGTTTTTGATTTTTGGCATGTACATTTTCTGACAGATTTAGTTTGTCTACATATTTCACCAGTTTTAGGTTCTGCTTCCAATATACAAGTCCTGTGTCTCTGACTGATACAAGCAGTTGTTCTCTTGGTGTTTCCTCTGGCATTTTGTAGATTTTAAGTGCTACATCCTGACGTTCATAAAAGGCTTGCATATATGTATCCTATTCTCCAATAGGATCGGGAATATAGATATAGACAACAAAAGACAGGTTAAGGATCAATATACTTATACCTGCCAGACTAATATGATTTAGTTGTTTTCGCGTAGGTTTGAGAAGACTTGGAGAAAGTGCATAGCCGAGTATAGTTCCTCCAGCTAGACCTCCTATATGTGCAACATTGTTAACTTCATCATGAAAACTTCCTGAAAGACTATAAATCACAAGGACAGAAATACTGCCTAGTAGGGATTTTCTTGTTTCTTTTTCGTAAGCATAGCCAGAAATACATCATACACCCCAACTATTGCCCCAGATGCCCCTGCACTTGCTGTTTGCCCATGCCACCACAAGCTTGTTATACTGGCTATGAGGCCACAAAGTAGATAGACTATTATAAAGCGAAGTTTCCCCAGAAAAGGTTCTAGAAGACTCCAATAGACATGAGTGCATACATATTCATAAATAGATGAAAGATACCAATATGAATAGATACACAAGTAATCAGCCACTACCACTCAGGATCCAATGTTTTGAGTTTAAAATTGGGCCCCATTGTATAAGACTATCAGCGTCTGGCTCAAAGATGGCTACACCCGCCAGTGCCATTGGCACAAAAATGACAATATTTAGTATGATGAGTAACGGTGTAACGAACTAACTTTTGTAGGGACAAATGCCCATAACCATCTATGATGGCTGGGTAAGGATGTTTCGTTGTATGATTCTGCTGGCTTCATATGCGGGACTTGAATACGTATACCTTTGAGATGAATGGTCTATCATGCAAAATAAGGCTTCCTGTAAACTAAACTATAAACAGGCAACGATCAAGTACAAACTTGCACTCTGTCTGACAGTCAAAAGAAAAGCTGAATATTTATGTGTAAGACAAGTTGGTGTTAGATACTAGATACGAAGTTGGGAATCCTAAAAAAATAGGAATTATAATCTAATTATATTTTGTTTATACCAGACAGCTATTATGCCTAACTTTTTTATATAGAGAATAGATACAGAGTTACTTATATGATTGATTTTGTATATAAAGAAAAATATTTGTATTATAATAACCAGTCTTTGCGTTTCCAGCTATCTTGCAGCAGATTTTGTAATAAAAATCTGTAAGTTTCATTCCAATGTACATGTTACCACTCAATGTGGTCTCTACCGTCGTAAAAATGTAATCTTCCCTATGAAAAAATTGTTTTTTGTTGCGCTTATCCTTACAGCGTTTACCCAATCATTTGCTCAAAAGCTATTTGTTGCTAAAGAGAATAAATTATATGGATATATTGATGCTAATGGAAAGTGGGTAATCGAACCCACCTTTGATGATGCTGATCCATTTTCTTACGGATTCGCGGCTGTTAAAAGTAAGGGGCTTTGGAGCTACATTGATAAAAAAGGAAAGTTAATCACTTCGTATCGTTTTTCGTCAGCTCGCAACTTTGATGGTACTGTAGCTGTCGTTGAATTTAGTGATACACCAGGCAAACATGGATTAATTGATACAACGGGAAGCCCTATTGGCAAACCTGTATTCAATGCTATCCGAAAGTTTTCTGCTGAAGGATTAGCTATGGCAAAGTCTGAAAGTGGAGAGTGGGGATTTATAGATAGAACAGGTAATTGGGTGATACAGCCTGCATATGGTGGGTTACGTGATTTTACGAGTGGTTTGGCTATGGCCAGGTCAAATAGTATGTGGGGTTATCTGGATACAAAAGGACAATGGGCCATTGAACCAAAATATGATCACATCATTCCTTTCAGAGATGGTGTTGCTTTTGTCCTGTCAAAAGAAGGTTGGATAGTGATTGACAAGACAGGGCAGCGTCTAGGCAATCTGTCATTTTCTGTTGTAAAAGCATTTTCAGATGGAGTGGCTGTAGTAAGAAATTCAAAATGGGGTGTAGTAGACAAACAGGGGAATTGGTTAGTACAGCCAACTTTTGGCTTTCTTAGTCCTTTTACAGGAGGCCTGGGAAGAGCACGTGAAAATAATAAATGGGGTATGATCGATAAGTCTGGTAAGTGGGTGGTTAAGCCACAGTATGATAATATATTGGGAGCTTCAGAGGGAATTGCACGAGTACAAAAGTCTGGACTTTGGGGATATATGGACATGGAAGGAAACTGGATTGTTGAACCTAAATTCCAATCTGCTGAAAAGTTTGTAAATGGTAGTGCTATTGTGAAGGTTAACAGTAAATGGGGAATTATTGATAAAAGTGGTCAGTTCACCGTAGACCCCAAATTTGACAAATTAAGATCGTTGTTGAGTACAGATGAGGAGGAAGATGCAGAATAAAAGCTTATTACGACAAAGAAAAGGGAGCGACATTGGTTACTCCCTTTTTTCTGCCCTCACACAAACTTTTAGGCAAGTACATTCTTGCCTTCCGATTTTTTTGAATACGTTTAGTATGTCAATAAATTTATATACAAAACAAGAATCTTGAAAAACAAAAGCAAAGTTGGTAGACTTGCGGTTAGTATATAACTCTCAAACTACATGTCTATCAGATATATTTCTTCCCTTCTTATAAATACCTGTGTTGTTTTTCTATTTGTATTTGGACAGATTGGATGCTCCACTGATTCTAAACAGAGTGAAAAGAATAATGATTCTATAGCTGTTCAATCAGAGACAATAATGGAATCCGCTTCCAATGCTACTGAAACAAGTGTTTCTTCTATTGGATTTGGATTTTGTGATCAGACTGGCAAAAGGATATTAATGCAGGAAGATACAGTGGTTATGCCTGAGAGTTTTACTAAGGCTCTTTCAAAAGAAGGAAAGATTGTCGACATTATTTTTCGTGAAGCAAAAAAAGAATCAGAGCAAAGCAATGGCCGTCAATGGGCTGAAAACTTTGATCGAAGTGGAGGAAACCTGTACACAGTGACATCTGGAACTGTAAGTGAAGAAGAAACTACACTACTGTTCACAAAACCATTTCTTGAAACTCACAAACTGATTCCGACAACACCCTTCAAAAAGGCACAACTTCCTGTTGATGTAAAAACAACGATAGAATCAGCTAAGGGGCGAAAGATAAAGGACGCGCATAGTCTGGTAAAGTTGCCAGATGAAAGAAGTATTTTTCTGATCGAATTTGAATTAAAAGGTAATTCTGCACTAGCATCATTGGTCTTTGTCAGTTCAGATAAACTCCTCTATAAAGATTTTCCGGCCAAATACGATGAGACAAGCACATGGAGTGTAGATGATGGCGGACAATTTGGATGGGAGTATTACAAAATCCTGGCTGTACTGGAATATGAAGGAAAAATAGAATTAATCACTGACTGGGTTGGCGCAGAAGGATACAACAGTTCTTATATACAGGAAGACGGACACACGTTTAAAGTTATTAAAGAGGGATACAGATATACATCTCCTCTATGAAAACTATAGTTGTTGGAACGGATGAAAAAACTGATAAAAGATGGACTGATGCATTGCATGAATTGAAGGTTTATATCCATACTATTAGCAACCTATCAGAAGACAGCTGGCTGATGTTACAGGATACACTAACTGTCTGCCATTTTTCCAAAGGCGACTATATAATTGCTTTGGGTGAAATCTGTCAATCTATCTTTTTTATAACTAAAGGTTATGCAAGAGGCTTTTATGATAAAGAAGGGAATGAAATCAATACTGCCTTTTATTTTGAACAGGAATTTGCTACCAATCTCAAAAGTCTGACAAAGAACTTGAAATCTGAGTATGCTATTCAGGCATGCGAGCCGTTGATTGCAGTCCAATTTGACAGAGCCAAGTTGCTGGCTGCCTATAATCATTCGCCAGAGATAGAATCCTTTGGTCGTCAGTTACTGGAAATACTTGCTTCTCGTCAGGAAGAACAAATAGCCTTATTTCAACTCTTGAATGCGCAGGAACGTTACGAACATCTGTTACAATACCAGCCTCAAGTGGTCCAACGAATATCTCTAACTCAAATCGCATCATATCTGGGTATAGCCAGAGAAACTCTAAGCCGAATCCGGAACAAGGTGAAAAATTCCTAGCATTTATGTGACCTTTATCACAGGTGCTTCTCTTGTAACCCTTTTACTTTTGTATAGGATAGTAAACTAAACGTACTCCTATGCAAAGGTCTAACAAAACACTTATTAATGATTTTATTGAACAGATCTGGAATCTACGCAGATTTGATACCATACAGGAATTTCTTCATCCTGATTTTATTGATCACTCTTTACCTGACCACCTGCCTACAGGAAAAGAAGGAATGCTAAAATGGATACAAGCTATCAGCTTTTCTTTTGAGCATACTACAATTATTGATGATCATGTTACAGAGAATGATAAAAGTGTGATCAAAGTTCGTATGAAAATGAAACACGTTGGATTATGGAGAGATATACCTGCAACCTACAAGGAGGTAGAAACGGTAGGATATAGATTATATCGGTTAGCCGATGGAAAAATTATAGAACATTGGGCATTGATAGATGGGCAATCGCTGGAAAACCAGCTTCAAAATGCTGTCCATGTATGCAAAGTAGCAGAATAAAAAAGAGAGTAGCTCCCAATGATGCAACCTATAAGTGTGATTATTCTCAGATAAAGGGATAAATAAAAAGATCTTAGATAACAATCTAAGACCTTTTTGTAGTGGAGGCTGAGGGATTCGAACCCCCGACCCTCTGCTTGTAAGGCAGATGCTCTGAACCGGCTGAGCTAAGCCTCCTTTTTATTATCCATGTTGACTTGTTGTCGAATGGGAGTGCAAAGGTAGAAGCTTTTTTTAATAATGCAATACATACTTCACTATAGTTGAAAAATATATTGATAAAAATAGGATGTTATGATAGCATATAAGCAGCTATCTGTTAAAATAAGCAATAGGAATATCGAAAATCTGCAGAGAGTAAAAAGCCTATAGATAAGTCTATAGGCTTTTTGGTTTAGTCTCTCAGGCCTTTTGTGCTTGAGGTTTTATTGTTGTCAGATCGCCAATCTTAACTATTTGTCCTGTTTGTGTGCTTTTACGGGCTGCAATACCAATCAGAATGGCCAATGCCCCATCTCTAGTTCCTGCAGACTGCCGTAATGGATCAGAGGTGCCTGGAATAAAAATGCGATCTTTTAGTAATTTATCTCCTCCTCCATGACCACTGGTGCCATGAGATACCTTAATATATTCTCTTTCTCCAAAATTCTTTGTCAGCATTAGCTCATCATAATCGCGTTTCTCAGTTGGATTACTTTCCTGAATCCAAGCTTCCAACCTGCCTTCTGTACCATTGAATGCAATACGATATCCTTCATAAGGTGAATACGTAGTTAAGGAATAGCTAACCTGTACTCCATTGGCATACTTAATGGTTGCTGCCATTTTATCATAAATATTGATATCTTCTTTCCATACACATCCATCTCGTAGATATCCGTCGTGTTTTTCGTTGTTAACATACAGATTCACATACGATTCATTTTTGGTGATGTCCCAATAATATTTGCACTTGTCTTTATGCGGACATGGGCGACAATTGGTATGACGGAATGAATTGTTTTTTCCATAATGATCGAGTGATGCAGATGCATATACTTCTGTTGGATCACTATCTATCCACCAGTTGAGCAGGTCAAAATGGTGTGAAGCTTTATGTACCCACAATGAACCACTTTTCTCTACCAGTCTGTGCCAGCGACGAAAATAATCGGCTCCATGACTAGTATCCAGATACCAATGGAAATCTACAGAAGTAAGTTTACCAATGGCTCCCTGCCGGAGAAGTTCATACATTTTGGCGCGATGAGGCGAATACCGATAATTGAATGTAACAGTTACTTTTTTACCACTACGTTTTTCTGCATCCAGAATAGCCTGACATTTAGTTTCATCAGTAGTCATAGGTTTTTCTGTGAGTACATTAGCACCCATTTCCAAACCTTTGATTATAAATTCATGGTGAGTAGCATCGACTGTAGTGACAATAAGAGTATCTGGTTTTGCCTCTTTCATCATTTTGTCAAAGTCAGTATACGTAGGGCAAGTTACACCCATTCTTTTTTTGACGTATTCCAATCTACCCGGATTGATATCACACAGACCAACAAATTCAATATGTTCACTGTAGTTTTTCTGTACATCGGTACCCCACATACTACTACCTCGGCTTCCGGTACCAACCATAGCTAGTCGAACTTTTTTAGCTGGTTTCGTAATAGGTATAGCTTGTAGGGAAAATGGGTTTACCAGCAAGCTACCCGTGAGTGTTGCTCCGGTTGCTGCCAGAAAACTTCTGCGGCTTACGTGTTGGGATTGAGTTTTCATAAAGATTATCTTCTATCGTTACTGTATATAGAAGATAACCGACTATTTTTACTAGATTTTAGGAAGAAAAAATAGAGGAAAGGATATTTTAGATAAAATTAAAAATACTCCTTTTTGTAAATTCGGTAAAAGCAGGCATTATGGTTTTACCGAATTTACCCTGATATATTTTTTGTCTTTAAAACTAATCTGGTAATCAGACTTGAAATGAGTACTGGGTACATAATAATCGGTAGTGATGATTTGTGCACCAGATTGTTGTGCTTTCGTAAAATGACTGTAGTCATTATGTCTGGCTTCTTCTGTATCGGAATCGGCACGAGTACGAACTATATAGCCCTGTTTTACCAGTTTTTGTATTTCTGCAAAATCTCTTTCTGGGTTGTTTTTAATAAGGATTGCTGCTTCTGGTGTATCTGCGTCTGAATTGGTAAATAAGATACGTCCTTTTAGTGACGAATGATTCTGAATATAGGAAGCTCGCTTTGCTCCAGTCTCATCCAGAATAAAGATAAACTTCCCTTTGGCCTTCTGTACTTTAGGCCAGTTCTTTTTCTTTACAGCTTCTTCCAGTGTTTTGTGGTTTCCTCGTATATCATCTGGTATAAGTAGTTTATCCCGGCCAAGTGTTTCTACAAGTACTTTATCCAACTGATCAAATACTTCGGCAGTAAATTTTTCTGGAACCGTAAATCCTGGTTTATTGATAGTCTCGTCCTTGGTATTGATTGTAATAAATATAGGGTAATGACCTTTGTGAGTATCAGACCAACTCTTTAAGGTCTGGAGGCAATTTTTGAACGTAAGACAATGGCTGCGAAAATCAATCTCCTGTATGTGAAAGACTTTAAATCCAGGTTCTTTCATCTCTTCTTTTGGGTCATAAGGAGCTGTTTGTTTTGCCCAGTCAAGTCCTTTTGGATGGCTATATTTTCCTCCCTGACTATCTGCATAGATATCTATTTCCAGGTTAAGCAATCCCATGTTCAACTGATCTTCAAGACTTAGGTGGCTATAGTCAATATGATTAGCCAGAGAAGAATCCGCTTTTTTCAATGTCTGAAACAAGGCCGGTTCGATAGCTTGTTTATAACTATTGTGTGAGCCAATAATCTGAATCTGGTTTAAAGGGAGCTGATCTATCTCTACCAGAAAGGTTACCGGCCAGAGTATTCCTAAGAGAGTAAGTAAAGTGGCTTTCATAACAAAATAAATGTTAACAATGAATAGCCAAATCTACATAGTCTGGTATTATGAGAATATTAATTTTTCAGTGATGCATTTGTCTTATATGTTGTGCTGAAGTTCTGATAAAGCCAGAAACAGATACTTTGTGTTAAAATGATTAGTTAAGATGGGATTCAACATTTTGCAGAATCTCTGTAATCTCCTTGATTTGCTGCACAGCTTTCTCATTCTCTTCCACTTCTGTATTTATCAATAAAATCCGTCCTGTTTGTTTTTGAGGATCAAAAGATATGAAAGCGGATAAACCCGGATCTCCTCCCGTATGCATAATTCTCCCAGCACGATTGATCGTCCAGAACATACTTTGATTGGTGTACTTTTCAGGAAATCCTGCTGGTATGTTAGTTGGTTCAAATTGGGGGCTAAACATATACTGGTATGATTTTCCTGTTAGCAGCGAACCTTGTTGGGTATATCCTTTGATCATTTCAATCAGATACAAAGACAGATCGTGACAGGATGTTCGTAAACCTCCGTCCGGATAAGTTACTAATGAGTAAAAGTCATAGGGTTTATTTACATGGTTATATAACAATGCATACTGATCTGCTTTGATGGGGTCATAAAACCAATGGGAGTCCTGCATATGTAAGGGTTGTAAAATGTATTGCCTTACATACTCTGCATAGGAGATATTGGTTTTGGCCTCTATCAGATAAGCTCCTAGCGCTGAACCAATATTAGTGTAGTTGTACTCTATACCAGGTTCCTGATTACTGAAGTTTTCAGATGTGTATAAAGTGCCTTTTGGAGTAAGATAACTAATCAGATATTCTTTTAAGGAAATAGTAGGCTTTTTTTCATTTTGATAGGCTTTCTGGTATCCGGCTTCGTTATCCAGAATTCCGGAAGTATGGGTCACCAATTGCCTGATTGTAATAGCTTTCTCAGGGAATTTAGGATGGTTGACAGGGAAGGGAAGAATATCATTGATCTTTGTTTCCAGTGTAAAGTGCCCTTGTTCAATGGCTTTCTGTATTGCTAGCGCAATAAATGTTTTGCTCACAGAACCAACTGGTTGAATAGTCTCTGGAGTATAAGGAATCTTCTTCTCCAGATTGGCATAGCCAAATCCTTTTTGATAGACAACACCATCCTGATTTACGATAGCTACAGCAAATCCTGGTAGAGCAGAGTGCGATTCTATATTCTTGAGCTGTGCTTCAAGCTGGGCAATAGTAGGAACAGAAGTTTTCTTTGCTGATTTACAGCATACTACTATAAAAGCAGAAAAAAACAGTGTCAGAAAGTTTATTCGCATAGAAATAGAAATTTGTACAAAGAAATAAATCTTTCTATTTCTGGTCTTGTAAAATATTGCAGGCATTCTGATATGTCACAGGAGGGACGCCAACATAGTATTTGAAATAACTGGTGAAATGACTCTGATCATAGAATCCTGTTTCCAATGCAGCTTCTACCACAGGGTAGCCACTTTTTAACAGTGATTTGGCTTTTTCAATACGCTGAAGAATAATATAAGCAATAGGGACAGACCTGTATATTTCTGAAATAAGCGTAACAGCTTGAATTTCCCAAGCCTTGCCCTACAAGCTAAAAGCTCCAGAGAAATTTTTTCCTCAAGATGTTCATGGATATACATCTGTAATTCTCTGACTATTGTGGCAGATTCATACTTTTCTTCTTCTGGTTTGTCCACTGCGTATCTGATAAGGAGCTTTTTTACTATTTCCTGTAGTGCACCTATAGGTGCAGGTGATTGATTCCCAAAATCTTGTACGATTTCTTGGAATGAATTGTATAGCTCCGGATCTGATATTACAGACATCTCAAAATAAATGGGTTGAGATGCATGGAGTGATTTTAACAGATCCGGACTTATGTAAAAAGTTTTGAATGAATAACCTGATTCATGTACAAGTTCATTCGTATGTAACTTATCCGGAGGTGTGAGATGAATAGTGCCGGGTGTTGCCAATATATTGTTTTCACTGAAAGTGCCCTGATCAATCAAAGACAGACAGAAGGTATTATGGCTGTGGGCTGGAAAACTATCTGTATATTCTTTTGCTATCAATAACTCCAGATTATCCAGTGTTGAGAGTCTGATTCGTTTGTATAGTGAGTTTTGAGTTTTCATAGGCGTATCACAAATATATCATTCCTTATCGGGTGTAGAATACTTCTGCTATTTATTATGGAAAAGTGAATTAGCTGGTCTGGTTTTTTAGTTGGTTTGGATGCACTACGGTATAAAACTTATGTATTATGATTCGAATCATCCCTTTACTTCTGATCACTATGATCTCAGCAACTATTTCTGCAGATAAGCCTGATAGCATACATTATATTTCATTGAATCGGGCCATTCGTTTGGGGCAGTATGATGGTGTGACTACTGCCAAAGAGTTAAAATCTTATGGTGATTTTGGCTTGGGAAGCGAAGAAAAGGTAGCTAGTGAATTGGTTATTCTGGATGGAGTAGCTTATTCCATTCCTGCTGATGGCAAAGCGAAGGTAATGCCTGATCAGGCTAAAATTGCTTTTTCTGCTATCAAGTTTTTCAAAACAGACAAACAAGTAAAGATAAATAAGGCATTTTCGCTAAAGGAGCTGGAACAGTATTTGGACTCGCTGATTGTAAAGAATACGTTTGCTGCTATAAAAATAAGTGGAGAGTTTGCCTCTATTACCTTTACCAGTTATCACAAACAGGAAAAACCCTATAAACCTATTGAACAAGTACCTGTAAGTGAGTTTACACATACGAAAATGAAAGGTACTATTGTTGGCTTTTTTACACCAGAATCAGCAGCTGTATTAAATAGCCCGACCTATCACTTTCATTTTATCGATCAGGCCCGCACAACGGGTGGACATGTACAGGATTGTGTGATTGGGAATGTTGAGATTGAACTGGACTATACCAGAAGTTTTACAGCCGATCTGGCAGATCCTGCTATACTGCAGCATATAGATTTGAATAAACCTATAGAAGCGGAAAAATAAGTAATGCCGGACTGGACTTTATGGCGGTCCGGCATTGTGTGAGAATTAAATCTTCAGCTTTATTTTTAGTTTGCCCAGTAATGCAGTAATTCCAATGATAATAAATGCATAAATCATGGATTTGATCAAACCTAAGGCTCCTGTTTTGAAGGCAATTGGAATCACAAAGCCGTATAGTGCTGCTATGGCATAGTACCAATAGGGAATCAGATAGCAGGTTAGGGTACTCGTTCCTGCTGGTTTAATAATATCAAACCAATTAGCTTTCTTCTTTAAGTCTACCAGCCAATAGATTATAGTGTAAAAAAGAAAAGCAATACCACTACATAGGAAGATCCAGGTAGGAGTTGCGTGAATTTTGGAGATGATAATAGAAAATTGTCTGAAAATAAGTCCCAGAACAATAAGTACAGCTCCGATTATTGGATAAATAATCAATAATTTTTTATTTTCTGCACTGGAATAATATTTTTCAAGCAGAAGGGTTGCAGTTATACCTGCAAAGGTAAAGCAATGGAAAGCACCAGTTCCAGGTATCCAGCCAAATACATCACTCAGATGTGCTGCTTCCAGCCAGTGTGCATGATCGGCAATATTCAGTAATGTAAACAATCCCCATACTACAGGAATGAGTATAGGTTTGCGCCATATGAATACATAAATAATAGCACTACCTAGATAGGCCCAGCCAATTAATCCCAGAATGCCCCACCATTGAGTCCGAAACCCAACAATCTGATTATCTGCGTTGCCCCGAAAAATTATTGCTAACCAGACCAGCAGACAAACTCCGATAACCTGTAAGGCTATGAACAGGTATTTTTTCCAGTCTGTTGATTTGGGATATACATTCCAGATCAGAAAGAAACCCAGAATCATCAGAATGATATAATATTCCTGACGCATACCTGTAGCTTCCGGATTCAGATCAGGGCTATTGACTGTGAATACACCCATTACAAGCAAGGCAATAGAACGGATCACAATGTGTTTAATCAATTGAAAGTTGGAATCCCCTTTGCTTATCCGGTTCTGAATTGCAAAAGGGATGGACATACCGACAATTACCAGAAAACAAGGAAATACAACATCGGATAGCCCCAAGAAATCTACATCTGCCTGTGAATGTTCCAACCATTGAGGAATGTCTTTTAAAGTCCAGAAGTCATTGACAAAGATCATAAGCAGCATGGTTAGTGCTCTGAATACGTCAATAGATAATACACGCATGTTTGTTACTTTCATTTTCCTAGTTGCGTGATTTCGTTGTACATAGTTCTGAAACAATTGGAAGCTGTATTTCCATTAGCATTGGAGTTGGTAGCTTGTCCGTAATATTCATCCAGAAACTGGCCCGCACTTGACCATACAGTTTGCATCATGCCCTGATACCGATCTTTCATTTCCGGTGTAGAGGATGCCCGGAACCGTACCATATCCTGTGTCTGCAATACGGCAAACTTAGGCATTCTCCATGGGCAGGTAATAACCTGAAGCCCTTTCATTGCAAACAATACGGGTGTTTGATCCGGGCGTTCATAATGCCAGTCGCAGATCATAACATCTTTTGGTATCAAATCGATAGCCCGGTAGGTGTTATTGTAACTGGCTTCCCACATTCCCAGTCCGGTAGTTTTGCCATCCAGTAAACGATCTCCCCAGATCCAGAGCTTACGGTTTTTCTGTGCCAAATGATCCCGTATGGTTCGTACCTCTCCTGCGAAGAGTTCTGCCTTGTCACGACCTGCACAACGAGGACATTTGTCATCTCCCAGGTAGAACACTTCATCCATACCTGCATGAAAGGCATTGGAGCCAAATACATCACACATTTCATCTACTATATCAAACACTACATTATGAACTGTTGGATGTAACGGGCAATAGCTTTTGCAATACAATCCATCTGGATTAGGCCATTGGTATTTTGCTGGCATCTGAACATGTGGTGTTTCGTCAAACTCAGGATATTTCTTTAGCAGATTATGCGTTGTGTTTGCCCATGACTGATGACCTAATAAATTGATCTGAGGAATAATATTAATGCTGTTCTTTCGGCAGGCAGCTACCAGTTTCTTTACCTCTTTCTTTGAAAGTGCAATGCTATCTCTGAGCTCCGGATGACTTTCATATTGGTAGTTGAAGTCAACTCGTAGAATGAGTGTGTTAACTTTTCGGGGAGCTAGTTCTTCATTGATAAATTTTATAAACCGATCCACATCTTTGGGTTGAGGGGCTCCAATACAAAAACCTCTTACAGGCAGAAGAGTATCGAGCTTTGCCTGAGAATATAAGGGCAAAGAGAGCAGAAAATAGAAAATAATGAATAGAGGTTTGTTCATGGGTTATGTCAAAAATAGAGTTATAATAAGGAAGGTTTGGATTTATAGTGTATAAACGGGCGGAAGTGTGAGATATAATATCATGGGGAGAAATTTATCTTTACCTATTTATATTGTGGCACCTAGACAAATTAAAATTGGAGAAAGGAATTAATTGCCTGCTTTCTACTATATTTTAATTCTGCGTCCTTTAATAGCACTGGATGAGCCAAACCTGTTATATTCTTGCTCATTCCACTCCTGTAATCCATAAGCTAGAAAATGGGATAATAGATTAGTAAAGGCCGTCTCCTGATAGAAAGTAATATGCAGATTGCCATACTTACAAAATTCTGCTACAAAAGAATCATCATCAGAGGTTAGAGAAAAGGAGAGAGTATCACAGCGAGCTATCCAGAACAGAATAGATATAAATTCATTAATCGAGTCCAACGTTATTTCAAATCCTCCCTGATATGTACTATCATTTCCTGTAATCTGCTTGAGTGCCTTATAGGCTTTTTTCAGAGGCGCATACGTATTGGAGAGATTTCCGAAAACAGAACGTTTAGTATCAGTCAGACAATACAGCGACTGAATATTTGTCTTTTCGAGAGCCTGTCTGAAGGCCTCGCTGAAAAGTGCAGGATACTCAGCTTCGTTGGTAGACGGATGATAAAGTAGAGTGGTATGGCTAAATATAGGTTTGATAGATGACTTTCTATGATCCAGAGGTTCTATTCTGGACGCAAGTTCTTCTGGTGTGAGTTCATCTTCTAAAAAATTGGTATAATATAGTTGCTGTACAGAACTGATCGTATATCCTATAGTAGGTTGACGAAGTATTATATCCCGATCAATAAGGCGAATCATATGTATAAAAAGAATAGAATGTATAAATAGATAATCTGACAGCCAAAATAAATGGCTTGTGTCTTCTTTTGAAGACACAAGCCAGAAAATCATGAATAGCTTTTGGGTATTTTCTAGACAGTATCCAGATCGAAAGGCAGTTTGCGGATGCGTTTACCTGTGGCAGCAAATACTGCATTGGCTAGAGCAGGTGCAAGCGGAGGTAAGCCCGGCTCACCCACACCATCAGGTTTCTCGACACTTGGAACAAGATGTACCTCAATAGAAGGTATTTCACTCATACGCATCATACGATAATTATCAAAGTTTGTTTGTTGTGGTACTCCATCTTTAAATGTAATGGAATCCCGGAGAGCAGCCATCAATGCCATGACAGTTGCTCCTTCTACTTGTGACTTAACATTATCCGGATTGACTGCTGTACCACAATCAATAGCTACCACAACTTTTTCTATCTGAAGGCCACCTGTAGGTTTTTTGGAGACAAAAACTACATGGCCTGCTCTTCCTGCAAAAAACTCCCAGGCTGCTACACCTTTGCCCCATCCCTTAGGAAGAGGTTTGTCCCAACCACTTTTATCCCGAAGAAAAGTATAAAGAGATTTCATCCGAAGGTTTTTCTGAATCATACCAACACGAAAATCCAACGGATCTTTTTTTGCTGTGTGAGCTAGCTCGTCAATAAAACATTCGTGAGCAAACGCGGTAGTAGTAGAGTACACTGCCCGCCACCAGCCAATAGGAAGAGTCGTTTCTGCAAAAATGTTCTGATAACTACTATTGGGTATTTCATAACTACTCTCCTTAATGCCTTCCATCGCTCCATCGTCTTGTCGCTGTTTGGGATCTTTGCTACCAAACATGTTGTCCATAATAGAAGGGGCTACTACTTTATGCTGCAAGGCAATCACCTTGCCACTGGCATCCAGTCCTCCTTTGAAACTACTAACAGTTCCCGGGCGAAATGGGCCTCCTGTCATATCATCCTCTCTTGTCCATAATACTTTAACAGGAGCGTTGGCCTGTTTGGAAATATAGGCTGCTTCCATGATTGCATCTGCGAACAACCGACGGCCAAATCCTCCACCAAGAAATGTGATATTGAGTGAAATATTCTCTTCCGGAATTTTCAGATACTCTGCCAGTTCTTTCTTAGCGGAGTCCGGAATCTGGGTTGGAGCCCATATATCTATTTTGTTTCCCTGTACCCAAGCCACACAGTTCTGTGGTTCCATTGGTGCATGAGCTGCAAAGGGAAGCTCGTAAATAGCTTCTACTTTTTTAGACGCTTTGGCAAAACCTGCTGCAAAGTCTCCCTCTTTTCGTGCTGTTACTCCTTCTGTTTTTGTCAGTTCACGAAGCTGAGTATATTGCTGGTCTGTATTGACTTTGTCTACATCTTTTATATTCCACTCTACCTTAAGCGCTTTCTTACCCTGCAGGGCTGCCCAATAGCTGTCTGCCAGTACAGCAACCCCATATAGTTTATGATTATTGAGTTTTCGCTCTGCCTGAATCACTTGTTTTACTCCTGCAATTTTTTTGGTTTCTGTATCATCTATGTTCTTTACTGTGCCGTGAAATACAGGAGAACGCAATACAGATACATACAGCATACCCGGAATCTTGACATCAATCCCAAACTGAGCTGTGCCATTCACTTTCAATGGTATATCCGGACGGGCAATCTTTTGACCTACCAGTTTAAAATCTTTCGGATCTTTGAGTTTGGGTTCTTTCGGAACCGTCAGTTTGGAAGCTTCTTCCACCAACTCTCCATAAGGTAAGCTTTTATTGGAAGACTTATGATAAATCTTGGCCTCTTTCGCATAACATTCACTTACTGGTACTTTCCAGGTGTTGGCCGCTGCCTGAGTCAGCATTTCACGAGCGGCTGCACCTGCCTTACGCAGATCCATCCATGAACCCCGCACACTATAACTACCACCTACAGACATATCACCGTACTTTTTCTCAACCTTTGCCATGCGAATCTGCACCTGATCTAAGGTAACTTCCAGCTCTTCTGCTATAATTAAAGGCATGGATTGCCAGGTACCCTGGCCCATCTCCGGTTTATGTGCCATCAGAATTATTTTACCATCTGAATTGATGATAATAAATGGATTTAACTCTCTGCCTGTTATAACATCTTCACTCAGGTTTGTAAGTTGGGAAGCTGCCTGTGCTTCTTTGCCTTTACAATCGGTTAATGAAAAACCAAGCGCTAGCATAGCGCCTGTACTTCCTGTAAGCTGTAAAAAAGCGCGTCGGTTGATCGATTCGGAGGTCTTCATGGTGAGCAACGTTAGATCTGAAAGAGGAAAGATAGCTAAAAATGAAAGTATGTCAAACAGATCTTATACGAAAGGACGTGAACCCATGATTCAAGTCAGAAACTTAAGTAGAAACAGAGGATTTATGACGATTTATCAGAAAAAGAATAACAATACCCGTAATAATAGCAGGGATGCTTAAAATCTGTCCCATGTTCAGGATATGGTTATTTTCAAAATCTGTCTGGTTGTTTTTTAAGAACTCAATAAAGAATCGGAATCCAAAAAGCAGTATCAATGTCAGACCTGAGATGAAGCCATAAGGCAATACATGACGTTTGTATCTCCACAATAGAAAGGTACCTGCAAACAGAGATAGATAAAATAGTGCTTCGTATATCTGTGTAGGATGACGTGGGACAAGTGGTAATAAGGATGGCTCGGTTTCTCGTATAAATACAAATCCCCAGGGAAGTGTAGTAGGAATACCATAGATTTCAGAGTTAAACAAATTTCCAATTCGAATGAAAGTACATCCTAATGTGACAGGAATAATTAATCTGTCCATTACCCATAAGAAGGGCTGCTCCGGTTTTTTCTTTGCATATAGATAAATGGCTACGATTATCGCAAGGGTGGCTCCATGGCTGGCAAGTCCCCGGAAGGGTGGAATAAGTAAAACCAATAGCCATTCTGTGGGATTAGATAGCAGTAAAGGCCATTCATAGAACAGAAAGTGTCCTAACCGAGCTCCGATAATTGTGGCAATACTGATATAAATAGTCAGAGACTGCACATCAGTGGCAGGCTTCTGCTCCTTTTTGAAAATATAAAACAGAATCTGCTGACCCAATATAAACCCTGACGCAAACAATAATCCATACCAGGCAATGGGTAATGTCAGATCTCCAACCGTAAGTGTGTAGATTTCAGGAGAGATATTCCACTCAATAAATGAATACATAAATGATAGTATAAAGAATGTTAACAGCCTGTAACAGTTATCAAAAGAATTGTCATACAGAAGTTGAGTAGCCAGGGATAGGCTGTTGTATTTTGTTGAATAATCCTGGCGATTTCATTATCTGTCCAATGTAATTGTTGACCTGTTTGGTCTTTATAGGATTCCCACAGGGGTTTTAGCTCTTCAAGATTCATGTAGTTGATAATTTTAATAGTTTAAACAGGCGAACTTTGATTCTGTTGATGCGTGTGCTGACGTTGGTCCTGCTCATTTTTAGCAGATGTGCCATTTCATCATAGCTATGTTCATCAAGATATAACATGATAACCGCTTTGTCCACTTCTGATAGTTGATTAATTGCCTGATACAAATTCTCAATGGATGTTTCTAAGCCAGAGGTTTCCGATTCTGGAATCTGAAAAACTGCCTCTGATAAAGATTGTCTGCCAGGTTTATTTTTTTCTTTGCGTAATCTGGAAAATATAGTGTTAAGGGCAATCCGATAGATCCAGGTAGAAGCTTTGGACTGAAATTTAAATGCAGGGTAAGACTTCCAGAGTTGTAGCACAATCTCCTGAAATACATCTTTCCTATCATCCGTAGAGGCAAAGTAAAGTGAGCAAATACTGTGAATCAGTTTCTGCTGAGAAGAGATCAACTCGATAAACTCTTTTTGCAATTTGTCTTGAGCCACGTTGCTACTTGGTAATGGTTTATCTGATTAGTCGTTTGGATGATCAAAAAGTCACACTTGGGCTTTAATTTATTCAGAAAAGTAAGTAAATATGTGTAAACGTTCTGAAAAGGCTAATGTGATAATGATACGAAGCTGTTTTGTCTTATTGCTACTAGGACAGTTTATCTCCTGTTCTTCACTGGATAGGTCCACTTCTATTCCTTTCAAATCGAAAGCTATTTCTTTTAATCCGCCTGCAGATGAATTTAAATTTAGTGAGCGATTATTACTAGATAAAATCCCACTAACAATTATCCGAAAACATAAAATCAAATCTGTCACTCAGGAAAGGGTATCCATTGATGGGGGTAAAGAAAATGTTATTTTTTCGTTCATAGAGAAATTTGATGAAAATGGGCATAAAATCTATGAACAATGGTCTGCTTGGAATGGAGGGCCTAACTATAAATATGAGTCGGATGGTGACAACAAACTTTTATCTGTAGCACTAATTGACTCAACTGATAATATGTTAGGAGAGATTAAGTATACCTATGACAAACAAGGAAAATTGCGAAAGATTGGCGATTATAAGTTAGAGTACTATGCGAATGGTTTAGTAAAAAGTATAGAAGATAAAAGTGAAATAGAGAAGTATAAGTATGATGAGAATGGCAATCTGGTTCATATCAACTTTAATTTACTACCTGGTACAGTCGCTTGTGGAAATCGAATAACGGAGTGGAAAGGTGAATATAATAATCAGAACCAACTAATTAAAGAGTATAGAATAGGTTTTCCTGATCATATTACAAACGACATTCACTATTCAGAAACGGGTACCATTGTTTATATGAACACCACCTCAAACTTTGATAACCATACTCATGTAGATTATAGGTATAGGGAAGGCATTTTAACCGAACGAAAAACCTCTGATAAGAAAGGAAAACTTCTATTTATAGAGAGATATACCTATGAGACATATTAGCTTTAGTTAAAGTTGTTAGTATTTGTTTGATAGTTAGATGGTTATGGGTATTTTGCGAGTACGCCAAATTAAATCCTGCCCTATGATCATTTCTGCTACTATCAGGAACAGTAATCAGGAAAATGATATTACAGTTTCTACAAACACTAATACCAAAGAGGTTTCTATTCCAGGCAAGACAGACGGTCGTGGTTCTTCTGTCAATGGGGGAGAACTTTTGTTTCTAGCTCTGGCCACTTGTTTTTGCAATGATGTTTACAGAGAAGCTGCCCGAAGAGAAATGCAGATAGAGCTGGTGGAAGTAACGGTTTCCGGAGAGTTTGGTAAGGAAGGAGAAGCTGGCTCAAATATCACATACACTGCCTCTATTCAATCATCCAATAGTTCTGCTGAGAAAATTAAAGACTTGATTTTGCATGTGGATAAAGTGGCTGAAATACATAATACATTGCGAAAAGGTGTAAGCGTTTCACTGAAAGAATAACTTAGCACTTGTTGAGTCTTGTAAATAGATCTATTTCAGGGGTTGGATATTGCGTCAAATACCTGTTTTCTAAAATGCGTATTTACACTCTTTCATCTGGATTGCAGGCTTTATAAATTTGCCTATCATCATGGTGCTATTCAACGGTCTCATGAAAGATTATTTATATGTAGCCTAACACCTGCCAATCAGGAATAAACAAACATTTTTTGTAGGTGGAATACTTATTAGCTTGATTATTCCTGATTGTTTTTAGTAAAGATAATTTCGTCTTTGTTAATCATAGTTATACAACCTAAAGGCCTCACTGTTTCAGTGAGGCCTTTGTGATATAATAGCTGATTACTCCTGTTTTAAAACGGACATTTACTGTCCAATACCGGACAGAGTATAGTGTCTTGTATTTTGAAAAACCTTCTTTCTAGTTCTATTTGGACGCTTTTCCTTTTTGGCAGACCATTTGTTATACATTTACATAACTAATGGTATTGCCTGGGGAGAGTAGTTTAGTATCTGGTTTTGTTGGATAGTTGTTTAACTCCAGGCTATAACCTTAACAAGTGCACTCTGATTTTTATCTCACTATAACATGAAACCGAAGTCTGTTGTGCAGCCACCACGGTGGGCTACCCGCTTATTACATGTTTTTTGTCCTACTCACCTGCTTGAGGAGGTAGAAGGCGATCTGGAAGAATTGTTTGAGCAACGCATTCAATACATGGGACAGACGCAGGCCAGGTTACGATATGTGACAGATGTACTTAGCCTGATGAGACCATCTGTCATTAAACAATCTAAAGAACGTTCCACTATACTCTATACCAATATGCTTCGAAATTACCTGACTATTGCTTTTCGTAATCTCACCAAACAAAAAGGTTACTCCTTCATTAATATTACAGGTCTGGCAACAGGCATGGCAGTCGCGATATTGATCGGACTCTGGATATATGATGAACTTTCTTTTAATAAACAGTTCAAGAACCATGAACGGATTGCTCAGGTCTGGCAGTTTGTTTCGTTCTCAGCGGAAAAATCTGCCTATGATGTAATGCCCATTCCGTTAGGGAACGAATTACGTGAGAAATATTCAGATTTTGAAGCAGTGAGTCTGGCTGTTAGACGAGGGGCCATCTTAGCCTCTGGGGAGAATCAAATAGCCAGACAGGGGAGATATACAGAGCCTGATTTTATACAGATGATGTCTGTTCCGGTTGTGAAAGGTACAAGCTTTACCGCTAAAGATGTGCATGTTATCTTGCTGTCTGAGTCTACTGCACAGGCGATGTTCGGTACAGAAGATCCTATTAATCAAGTTGTGAAGATAAGCAACAAAGAAACGGTAAAGGTGATTGGTGTATACAAAGACTTTCCTTATAACAGTGATTTTTATGAGGCATCGTTTCTGGCTCCCTGGAATCTGTTTCTGTCAACAGATGAAGGGGCAAAGCAAGCAAAAGATCAATGGGACGAAAATTCCTATCTGATCTATGCCCAACTGAAACCCGGAGCAGATTTTGATCAGGTGTCTGCTAAAATAAAAGACATTCGCATGCGAAAAGAGGATCCTCCAGCATATAAACCTGAGTTTTATCTGTATCCTATGGATAAATGGCATCTCTATTCTGACTTTGAAGATGGTGTAATTGTGGGTGGACTCATTGAATTTGTGTGGTTGTTTGGTATTATCGGAGCCTTTGTTTTGCTACTAGCCTGTATCAATTTTATGAATCTCTCCACTGCCCGTAGTGAGAAGCGAGCAAGAGAGGTGGGTATTCGGAAAGCTATTGGTTCTGTTCGGGGACAGCTTATTGTCCAGTTTTTCTGTGAATCTTTGTTACTATCCTTACTGGCCTTTGTATTAGCATTGGCGATTGTATTGTTTGCATTGCCATTGTTTAATCAGATCGCAGACAAACAGATGGCTATTCTCTGGCTGAATCCCTGGTTCTGGTTAGTGGGAATTGGATTTAGCGTATTTACCGGATTGATAGCAGGAAGCTATCCAGCTTTATATCTGTCTTCCTTTAATCCAGTTAAGGTCTTAAAAGGAACGTTTCGGGCTGGGCGCTGGTCTGCTATTCCTCGTCAGGTATTGGTTTCCTTTCAGTTTACGGTTTCCATACTATTAATCATTGGGACGATTATTGTTTTTCGTCAGATCGAACATGCAAAAGATCGTCCTGTAGGATATACCCGCAATGGACTTATTGAAGTGAGTATGAATACACCTGATCTGAAAGGGCATTATGATGCTTTGCGAACTGATCTGAAAAATACAGGTGTGGTTGCTGAAATGGCTGAAGCAAATGCGCCTATTACTGTACAATATGGAGGCACAACAGATATATCATGGAATGGGAAAACCCCGGATATGCATCCGTTGGTAATGGTGAACCAGGTAACACATGAATATGGAAAAACCATTGATTGGCAAATCAAGGAAGGCCGTGATTTTTCCAGAGAATATTCTACAGATTCGTCGGCTGTTATTTTGAATGAGGAAGCAGCAAAACTCATGAATTTTAAACATCCGATAGGGGAGAGGGTGAAATCAAGTGGGAAGGAATTTATTGTGATCGGAGTAATTAAAAATCTGATTAAACAATCTCCTTTTGAGTCGCCTGATCCTTCAGTTTTTATACTGAATTACCGGGCAGCTAGTATTGTTACCATTAAACTAGCCCCTGGATCAAATGCTGCAGATGCACTTCCAAAAATAGAAGATGTTTTTCGAAAATATAATCCGTCTGCTCCCTTTGAATACAAGTTTGTAGATGAAGAGTATGCCCGGAAGTTTTCGCATGAAGAACGTATTGGTAAACTAGCTGGGATATTTGCCAGTCTGGCTGTGCTAATTAGTGTATTGGGCTTATTTGGCCTAGCTTCGTTTGTAGCTGAACAACGTACCAAAGAAATTGGTATCCGAAAAATATTAGGAGCTACAATGGGTAGTCTCTGGCAGTTATTAACCAAAGAGTTTGTCGTGTTGGTGCTCATTTCATTTGTCATTGCCACGCCAATTAGCTGGTATTTTCTTAGCAAGTGGTTGCAATACTATGAATACCGTACCTCTATTTCCTGGTGGATTTTTGTTGTTACTGGTGCAGGTGCCTTATTACTTACAATCCTGACCGTAAGTTTTCAGTCTATCAAAGCCGCATTAATTAACCCTGTACGTGCGTTACGCAGTGAATAATTTTATCTCTCATGCATCTGAATAGATTATTCAGGTGCATGGGTTTGACCAAGCATTTCCAAATACTGTATAAGTACTGGATATTGCTCTTCCGGAATGATATTTTCAAAAGCTGGCATTTGGGTATTACCAAAGGCTTTGGGATTCTGAATATATTTCTTTAGTGTTTCATTATCATATTTGTTGAATGCTTGTGTGAGGTCAAAAGGACTTTTACCATCAGTACCATGACATGACTTACAGGAATAGTTTGTATATAGTTCTTTTCCTGAATAACCATCTCGTAGGTTGGTATCTTTCCGTTTTACGTTATTATCAATAGGGGGGATTGATTTGAGGTAGGCATATATTGAAGACACTTCATCCTTTGTAAGCTCTGAATACAATGGCATTGGAAACGCAAGAGCCTGATTGTTTTTCGAGATACCTTCCTGTAATGCCTTTCTGAGATCTTCCTCTGTCCAATTCGCGATACCTGTTGCATGAAAGGTAAGGTTAGGTGACTGAATAGTTTTATTGTCAGCACCTTTCATTCTGTTTCCTCCTCCCATGTATCCTTTTGATTTTTCAGGCTCAGCAATGTTCAGAGACGGATAGCTTTTGGAGTGACAATGAAAACAGGCCAGATTATCTACCAGATACCTCCCTCTGCTTATTTTGTTTGCTGATAACTTCATACTGGCTTGAGTAGGATAAGGAAGTGGTTTGGACATACTGATACCGAATCGTCCTATGGGTGTATATTTTGTTTTACCAGGATTTCGGGCAGAAGCTTTAACCAGTGTATCATCTGACTGGAGGTAGGTAATGATAGTATTCAGATCTTCATCTGATATATTGGGACGTTTCATGTAAGGCATCAGTTTACCTGTTCTGGAAATGCCGGTTCGTATCAGGTACGCAAGTTCGCTGGCTTTGTAGCTACCTATACCTGCTTCGGTATGTCTGGTAATGTTACTGGCATATATATGTCCGAGCATTTCGGGAGAGTCTTCGAGTTTCTTACCACTATAATCTTTGGTAGAGGCATTATAGTGGCAAGGACCACACATCAGCATAGTCAACCTCTTTCCTTCTGTAATGGACACTTGAGCGGGTTTATAAGTTATCTGTTCTACAGGATAGTAGAGTTTACAGGCTGTCAACAAGGTAGCACAGCAAAGTGAAAAAATACCTGGGAATGAAAAGTATCGCATAAATGTAGTGATCTTATTATCAAATCTAAGAAAACTAATACCAGAGATAGGTGAGTAATCTGTATGAAATGTGTGTTTTGTGAGATGAGTTGTTTGGGTCAATAAGAGGGGAGGGATACATATAAATGAACAAAGCTCTGCATTATACAGAGCTTTGCAGGAATAGTAAACTAATAAGGTGATTATAACTTATCAGAAGCAGGTACCAGTTTTGCAGAAAGATCTGGTGTTTTCATATTTTTATCCAGTGGGAACATTGGACGTTGGATGCGTTTATAAGGTAAACGTTCCAGATTCTGATCTACACCTCCTGGTGTAAGAGCCAGTATCCAGTCTGCACGCATGGCATATAGCTCTGGTTCCAGGTAGCCAATTTTCACTACTACGATATCGGATTGGCGAGGTGCAAGACCCAACCGGGTAAAATCAATCTCTTTGTGGTAAGGCTTGCGCTTTTGGGTTACAATAATAGAGACACTACCTACTTTTACTACTACCTCCACCTCTGCATTGACATCGCCGCGTTCGATTGCAGTTACTGTTCCGACAAGATGTACAGGTGGTGCGTACCGGGCGTCTACTACTGCTCCTGCATATCCATCTACTTTTCCCCCCACACCTGCTTCAATGGCTTTTTTTACCAATTCAGGTCCGGGAATAGAGGCATAAATCAGAGAAGGTCCTTTTTCGGTTTTGAATTCTGGTCTTTTCAGAATTTCCTGTAATGTCCAGGTTACATCTCCTGCACCACCTGCTGTCGGATTATCACCTGAATCACTGATAAAAAAGGGATGCTTGGGACTTTTTACTGCTTTGTCCAGACTTTCTTTTAAAGAACCTGTGGGTGCTACAAAGGCAAAACCGGATCGGGCATCCCAGAAACTTTTAGCCAGCTGTTCTGCTGTATGTGTAACTTTCTCTTTATCATCACCTGTTACCATTACAACAGCATGGTTACGTGGTTCGTCTGCCCATGCATACCCTACCCATATCGCGGCATCAATAATACCTTCTTGGGCTGCAGCTGGTGCAACTGCTTTGTAAATAGTTTTGGCTGGTTCAATGCGGGTACTTGTTTTCTCTCCGGGTAGTAAAACTGGAATAGGTATCCAGGCTTTATAGGTAGGTTTTCCTTTGCCACTTTCTAGTCGCTTCAGGAGATTTTCCACTGCACGTTGTTTTGTCTCCATAGCATCTTCATGTGGCGCCATACGATAACAGGTGATAAGGTCTGTATTCTGTGCTAACCGCCATGACACATTGCCATGCAAGTCCATAGAGGTAGAAATTAGTGTTTTGGTGCCAATAACTTTTCGGATTCGGGTAATAAAGTCTCCTTCCGGATCATCGAGACCTACTACACTCATGGCGCCATGTATATCCAGAAAGAGACCATCATAAGGGCCATTTTTCTGTAAGGAATCCAATGTCTTTTGTACAAGTGACTCATAGGCTTCTCGGGTAACAGCACCTCCTGGCAATGATTTACCGAGTAATGTAGGTATCCAGACTGCTCGTTGTCTGAGAGGAGAATCTGTAGTAAAAAACGGATAGTAGGCAAAAATAGCAGCTCCATATCTGGCATGAAATGCTTCTTCATGCGTAAGTGCGGGAGAAAAAGTACTTGATTCAATCCCTAGGCCAGCAATAGCAATACGTGGTAATGCTTTTGCACGACCTTTCTCTGATTGCAGTTTTTCGGTTTGTTTGGCAGCTATAAAAGATGTATTCTGCTGAAATGAGAAAAACACAGTAGCAATTAGAATGCAGCTGAGAATAAGTAAAAAAGATGCGTGTTTCATTATAAAATAATGGCAAATGGATAATATAAGTAGCTTGAGATTGGAAAATACACAAAAGATGGGGAATATAATACGTATAGGGAAGGAATCTGCGCGTAAACAGAGGGAACATAGATAGGAATAGAAGAGATGTCTCCTATTCCTGAAGAAGCTGAGAAAGTTTGTAAAAGAATAGTATTATCTGAATGATACGACTAAAGTGCCATATTTACCAGTAAATAGATCTTTGTATTCTTCAACTGCTGAGAATTTCAGCGACAACCCTGCTAGGTCTGCTGTATGTCCGGGAGCTAGTACTGCTTTATAAAAATACATATACGCAAAAAGTGCATTAAAGATCTGCATAGTAGAGTTACCCTGGTCCGGACGTCCTTTGAAGGCAAACTCGGGTAGCCCAAAATTGTGGTTTCCTTTCGTTACAAACCAGATGGTGTTTTGGTCCAGAATATATTTGACACAACCTCCTGTCCAGGCAATCCATGACATGAAAGGCATGGATTTACCAGCCAGCAGATCCTTTCGCTCCGATTCGATAGCCGAAAGAAAATCTATCGGATGGGCAGTCATAGCAGATTCCTGTATAACGCCAATAGCCTGATTGTCTTCTTCCTGCAGACAGCCTATACTCTGATAGAGGCGGTCATACTGAAGATGTGGAGATACAGTGGTGCTACGGTAAGTAAGGAAAATATGTGCCTGGCTCTGGTAAAATGTTTGTTTGGCTTCTTGTGAAAAGTGACAGACCTGCAATACTGTATCCAGAACATCTTTGGGATAAGAAAAGTATAATCCTGCCAGTATAATCTGGTCTTCTTCCAAACTTAGTAAGGCTGTCATTCCTTCCAGATCTGCAGAGCAAGAAATAGCAGAGACAACACCTCCTAATCGTTTCTGAATGCGAGATTCCAGTGATTTTGCATCAAATTGTGGAATAGATTCATACAGTAGCATACAAGACGTGCCTGAATCTTTTTCCTTTTCACCAGATTCTTTTTCCAATACTTGTCGTTTTGGTGTATTTTCTTTAGTACCAAATAATTTTGAAAATAATCCCATAGTTGATTTATATATAAATGAATTTGGTAAAATGTAGTTGTTCACTACTATCTAGTCTTTTTCTTCACCTTTTTTTTGTCTTCTGAAAGGCCCCTGCGTTGTTGTCCTTCTGGAAGAATCTTTTGACAAACAAAGTTATGTTTGCTTTCTGTGAGAAAAAATGCACTCTAAATCCAGCGTCCGCTGGTCTTTTCACAAGATCCTTACAGGAGGACAAAGAAGAGTACCTACACAACAGGATAGTAGCGTAAAATTTTTTATCATATTTTGTCGATAGATGGAGTTTTACTAAATCTTAGCACTGATAGTGCTTTTGAGTGAAAGTTTGACAATAATACTCGGAAGATAGCTAAAAGCTATGTATAGAATACTGTTATATATTATGTGGGATAAACGTTGTATATGTGATCTAAAAGGTTGTGCAATACTGCCTTTTAAGTTATTGTTTGCGATTTAGGAACAAATCAGGTGCGTTTTGGGTGTCGTGGTACCTATATAGCAATAACATTTGATAAAAGTCTGTGCATTTTAATAGTCTACGTTCTATCATCTATTTATTATTAATGAAAAAGTATAACAAACCTATTTTGGCAATTTGTGTTCTTATTGTAGTTTTTTCCTGGTTTCCACTATTGTCCAGAGCTGCAAATTTTCCAGGAGCAGTCTCTTTAAAATGTGAATATCTGATTAATCCAATTGGGATTGATGCTATACATCCCCGATTAACCTGGCAATTGAATACTGATAAGCGAGGTGTTCAGCAAACAGCGTATCGTATTCTGGTTGGGACAGATTCGGTTGCTGTTAGCAAAGGTGAGGGAAGTATATGGGATTCAGGTGAGAGCAAGGGCGATGTACAATTGGTAGCATACAGTGGGAAATCCTTAACTCCTTTTACTAAATATTTTTGGTTGGTGGAAGTGTGGGGCAGAAACCATGAGAAAATAGGCTCTTCTGCTGTTACTTCTTTTGAAACAGGCATAATGGATTCCAAAAACTGGCAGGGTGCATGGATTAGTGATGGACATGATGTAACACGAAAACCTGCTCCGTATTTCAGAAAGACATTTGAGATCATTAAGAAAATAAAATCTGCACGAGCTTACATTGCGGTTGGAGGATTATATGAACTCTCTATCAATGGCAAAAAAGTTGGAAACCATCGACTAGACCCCATGTATACACGATTTGACCGCCGGACTTTGTATGTTACCTATGATGTAACCTCTCATCTGCAGAATGGGAAAAATGCAGTAGGTGTATTATTAGGTAATGGTTGGTATAACCATCAGTCTACAGCTGTATGGTATTTTCATCAGGCCCCTTGGCGTGGTAGACCTACCTTCTGTCTGGATATGCGGATTACCTATGAAGATGGATCGGTTGAAACCGTATCCTCAGGTGCAGACTGGAAAACTTCGTTGAGTCCTTTGATATTTAATAGCATTTATACCGCTGAACACTATGATGCTCGTCTCGAACAACCAAGCTGGAATACTGCTGCTTTTGACGATTCAAAATGGAACGAAATAGAACTTCGGGCTGCACCTTCACAAAATATCGTTGCACAGGTATTGCATCCTATCCGAAATGTAGAAACCATCCCTGCAAAAAGTGTCAAACGGCTGAATGATACTACCTATGTCTTTGATCTGGGACGTAACATTGCCGGAGTAAGTCGAATACAAGTAAAAGGCCCATCTGGTACTGTGCTACGACTGAAACATGGTGAACGCTTATATCCTAATGGACATGTAGACATGTCAAATATTGATGTACACTATCGTCCAACAGATCAGTCTGATCCTTTTCAGACTGATATTTTTACATTAAAAGGTTCAGGTGAAGAATCGTTTATGCCTTACTTCAACTACAAAGGATTTCAGTATGTAGAAGTAACCAGTACCACTCCTGTTACACTGACACAATCCAGCCTGACAGGATATTTTATGCATAGTGATGTACCTGTGGTAGGTACTATCAAATCTTCAAACCCGGTAATAGACAAAATTAGCTGGGCTACCAATAATGCTTATTTATCTAACCTGTTTGGCTATCCTACAGACTGTCCGCAACGCGAAAAAAATGGCTGGACTGGAGATGCACACATTGCTATCGAAACCGGATTATATGGATTTGATGGAATTACGATTTATGAAAAATGGCTGGCTGACCATCGCGATGAACAACAAGCCAATGGCGTATTACCTGCCATTATTCCTACCAGTGGCTGGGGATATCAATGGGCCAACGGACCCGACTGGACCAGTACTATTGCTATTATTCCCTGGAATATTTATTTGTTCTATGGTGATCCCCGGTTGCTAAACGATTGCTATGACAATATTAAACGATATGTCAATCACATTGAGCAGATGAGCCCTTCCGGACTTACCTCCTGGGGATTAGGAGATTGGGTGCCTGTGAAGTCACAGTCTCCGGTAGAGTTAACATCCTCCATTTATTATTATGTAGATGCTTCTATCCTGGCTAAAGCTGCCAATATATTGGGTAAGTCTGATGATGCACTATACTATCAGGCACTGGCAACAAAAATCCAGAATGCGATCAATGCCAAGTATCTGAATAAGGAAACCGGAATCTATGGCAGTGGACTACAAACCGAGCTAAGTGCTCCTCTGCAATGGGGAATAGTTCCGGAGTCACTCAAAAGCAAAGTAGCTGCTAATCTGGCAAAACGGGTTGAGGCTGATAATTTCCATCTGGATGTAGGCTTGCTGGGTACAAAGACATTATTAAATGCCTTGAGTGAAAATGGATATGCAGATATTGCCTATAAAGTTGCTGCTCAGGAAAGTTATCCTTCCTGGGGTTGGTGGATTGTAAATGGCGCTACTACACTATACGAAAACTGGGCTATTGATGCTCAGTCAGACATTTCACTGAATCATATTATGTTTGGAGAGATTGGAGCCTGGTTGTATAAAGGTTTAGGAGGTATAAAGCCAGATCCTAAGCAACCAGGTTTTAAAAATATACTATTGGAACCTCATTTCACAGAAGGATTGAATCAGTTTGAAGCAACACATGAAAGTCCCTATGGAAAGATTGCGTCTTCCTGGAAACGATCAGGAAAAAAGATTACTTATCAGGTTGTTGTACCACCTAATGCAACTGCTACATTGACACTTCCTATAAAGAAGGGGAACAAGATATACGAAGGTAGGACACAGATAAAAGTAAATTCTCAGGATATCACAATTGTAAATCTATCCGAAAATCAAGCCAATTATCAACTGCAGTCTGGTAATTATCAGTTCGAGATTCGATGAGTTTATAAAATATACCGGGAATAAAAAAATAAAATCACCTGTCAGCTAAAATCTAGTAGGATAGAACTAGTAGGATAGTAACTGACAGGTGATTTTATTTTTAGGAAAAAGTCTTCTTTGCTAATTATTGTTCTGTTTCAGCAAGTGTCACAATGGCTTGTGCCCAGCGAACATACTTCAATTTAGCAAGATCGCTTACTGTTTTAACGCCAAAGGCTTGTTCTAAAAGTTGGGCATCTTTTTCAGTTACACCAGACAGAGCTGATACAGGTGCATTTGCTACTTCGTTGAAAGTTTTTCCTTCGTAGCTTTTGTCAACAGCAAGATTGATATTCATAGCAAAAATGGGTTGAGATTGATGAACGATGGCAAAATAGAGATTTTTATTTCCTGTGTCAAGAGCCAGGCCGATTGTTTACAAAAAGGAAATAATTGGATGTTAATAAGTTACCATATATGAGAATAAATCTAAGTTGTTACTATATAAAGCAATGTATTTGTGAAGAGAGTACCATGTCTCAGGATAAAATTTCTATTTTTGATAGAAGAGATAATTTATTACTTCGATGCACAAAGTTGCGATTATAGGCTCGACTGGAATGTTGGGACAACCTGTCACAAAGGCATTTATTGAACAAGGATTTGAAGTGTCTCTCCTGGTACGTAATAGTAGAAAAGCCAGCAACATCTTTGGGTCTGCTGTACGACTTGTTGAAGGAGATATAAAGAATGCGGACAGTATAAAAGAGTTATTACAAGAAGGACAAGATGCCTTGTATTTGAATCTTTCTGTTACTCCCAAAAGTAGAAAAAAAGACTTCCAGCCAGAACGAGAAGGTTTACAAACTATTCTTGCGGTTGCAAAACAGTCTTCTGTTTCCCATATAGGTTATTTATCTTCTCTGGTGCACTTCTACCAAGGGCACAATGGATTTAATTGGTGGGTTTTTGAGATTAAAGAAAAAGCGGTGCAATCTATCAAAGAAAGCGGATTAAGCTATTCTATTTTTTATCCTTCTACTTTTATGGAAAGTTTCGACAAAGGAGCATACCGTCAAGGTAATCGTATCAACTTGGCAGGTAATTCGTTGTTTCCAATGTATCTGATTGCTGGCAAGGATTACGCCCGACAAGTGGTAAAAGCTTTCACAATAAATAATGGCAGTCAGGATTACATTGTGCAGGGACTTGAAGGATTTACAGCGGATGAAGCTGCCCGGATAGTTGCTGATAATTATTCCAAAGCCAAAATATATATTTTGAAGTTACCAATGAAAGTTCTTCGTTTTTTAGGGAAATTTTCCAATACGCTGAATTATGGAGCAAATATTATAGAGGCACTTAATCAGTATCCTGAGAAATTTGAAGCTCAGAGAACCTGGGACCTGTTAGGTAAGCCGGAGATTACACTTGCTGAATACGCCAGAAATTCCTGAAACTCCAGGTGAATCAAATGACAACTTCAATCAGATGAAACTACTGGCAATCGGAGATATACACGGACGCACTATCTGGAAAAAGATAGTTGCTAAAGAGAGGGCAGACAGAATTATCTTTCTGGGTGATTATTTTGATTCACGAGAGGATATAACGTGTTCTGAAGAACTTCGAAACTTTGAATCAATTCTATCTTTTAAAGAGCGATTTTCTGAAAAGGTAGTACTTCTTTTTGGAAATCATGATCTACATTATATTATAAATGAACAATATTCGGGATTTCGGTACTCTTGTCAGAAGCCTATTCAGGAGATAATTCATAATGCTTTGCAAAAAAATCTGATGCAAATGTGTTTTTCTATGCACTCATTTTTGTTCAGTCATTCTGGAGTAACCAAGACATGGTACCAAAGTCAGTTTGGGGAAGAGTATGTACAAAGTGATATGGTGTGTGACTTTGTGAATAAACTATTTAGAAAACAGCCTGATGCATTTCGGTTTACAGTTGGTCCTAATTGTGACTTTTCAGGAGATGATATAACACAACCTCCTACATGGGTGCGGCCAGCTAGCCTGCTTGCAGATAAACTGGACGGATATATACAGATTGTTGGGCACACAACACAAACGTCTCTAGCCATAATAGATAAGGTAGCTTTTGCTGATACACTGGGAACATCAGGTGAATATCTGATTATCATAGATGATGTATTGAAAGCGGGTCGTTTATAGTGCACAATGCGCTAAGGTTATGTATAACACAAATCACTATACTATATGAAATCAATGCTGATTTTCCT
Source organism: Xanthocytophaga agilis (assembly GCF_030068605.1). Lineage (NCBI taxonomy): Bacteria > Pseudomonadati > Bacteroidota > Cytophagia > Cytophagales > Rhodocytophagaceae > Xanthocytophaga > Xanthocytophaga agilis. The sequence continues at coordinate 190,376 of NZ_JASJOU010000007.1, read as the reverse complement.
TTTTGTTGTGTTTTTGTCGCTGGCGGCCTTTGGACAACAAACCAAGTCTGTAAGTGATAGTATCATGATTACTATCTTTCTCAAACACCAGCAGGATAAAAATCTGGATTCTTTGCAAGCTATTCAGCGAAAGAACAAGTTTGCAGAGCAATTCCCTCCAAAATGTGCACGGGTTGTATCCTGGTATGTGATGATGGGTATAGGACAGGTGGTAACCGTAAAAATACCTGCGCATGAATTACGTACACTCAATCTTTCTATTGAAAGAGGTGCATGGGGTGCATTTGAAACAGAGTTTTATCCTACATACGATTATGTTCCAATCTGGAAAGATGCCCAGAAAAAGAAATAGTAAAGCAGTACACTCTATTATTAAAATGCACTGCCACTTATTCTCTAAGCTGTATAAGCAGAAGCTTCGCTAACAGGATAGTCTGTGTAGCCTTTTTCATCTGCTGTATAGAATGTGTTGGAATCTGGCTGTGCCAATGGAATACCATGTTGCAACCTATAGGGGAGATCAGGGTTTGCTATAAAGGCTGATCCAAAAGATACCAGATCTGCCTGTTTGGTTGTTATCGCTTCTTCTGCTTTGGTGCCTGTATACCCACCATTGAGTACTAAAGTTCCTTTAAAATTGTTGCGAATAGTCTTACTAAGTTGCTGGCCTTCTTCCGTTGCTCGTGCTGCATACTCTACTACATGCAGATAGGCTATATCCAGTTTATTGAATTCTTGTGACAGATAATCATACGTAGCAACAGTTTCTGAATAAGCTGGCATGTCATTGAACGTGCTGAAAGGAGAAATCCGTACACCAACTTTGTCTTTTCCAACGCGGCTAATTACAGCTTGCGTTACTTCCAGTACAAAGCGACATCTATTTTCAATACTACCACCATAGGAGTCATTACGTGTGTTGGTATATGGGTTTAAAAATTGTTCAAGCAGATACCCATTCGCTCCATGTAATTCCACACCATCAAATCCTGCCCGGATCGCATTTTCTGCCGCTTGAGCGAACTCTTGAATAGTTTCGGCAACCTCTGATTGACTCATGGCAATAGGTACTGGAAAAGGTTGCATACCTTGAGTGTCTGTCCACATTTGTCCCTGAGCTGCTATCGCTGAAGGAGCAAGTATTTTTGATTTCTCAGGCATGTTGGCTGGATGAGCGATTCTGCCCACATGCATAAACTGAATAAAAATCTTTCCATTCTGTTGATGCACACTTTTTGTGGTCTTTTTCCACCCTTCAATTTGTTCATTTGTATAGATGCCTGGTATACGAGCATAACCTAATCCATTAGGTGAGGGAGAGACGCCTTCTGTGATAATCAGACCAGCAGACACTCGCTGGGTATAGTAAGTAGCCATTAAGTCGTTAGGTATGGAACCAATTGCACGGGAACGAGTCATAGGAGCCATTACAATACGATTAGATAATGTGATACCATGGAACGATATCGGTTCAAACAGATGTTGCATGCTTAAGCTTGTCATAGTTTTATGAAATTGGATAAGTAAATTTGTTTTTGCAAAGCTGTAACAAATTCATTCCAGGTACAATAAGTCAACAAAAGATGACTACTCTACATTTAAAAGAAAATTCGGAACATTGTCCTGCTGAAGGCATTCTAAAGATAATTTCAGGGAAGTGGAAACCTCAGATTTTTCGTTTGGCTATACAAGGGCCACTGCGGTTCAATAGCCTGTTGCGTCAACTACCTGGTTCCAGCAAGCAGTCTGTGGCTGTCGCTTTAAGAGAGTTGGAAGAAGCTGGACTTCTGACAAAGACTGTAGTAAAGGAAAAACCTTTGCATATAGAGTACCATCTGTCTGAAAAAGGAGAACAGGTAACTCACATTTTTGTAAGTTTGCAACGATTTATTGGATGAGAGAAAATACAGATTGTATTCGGATCTGGTAAGAAGAGTAATAAATAGTCTTATTCTTGCCTGATTGGGAGAATAATGGAAAAGCAAGCACCTCTACCTAGCGTTCCATCTGCTTTGATATATCCCTGATGTGTTTCTACAATTTTTCGGCAGGTAGCCAAGCCGATGCCTGTACCTTCGTATTCTGTTTTGCTATGTAGGCGACGGAAAATAGCAAAGATTTGTTCTGTATATTCTGGTTCGAAGCCAATGCCATTGTCTTCTACCACTATAGAAACATAATTCTGCTCCTTATTCAGGGAGTATTTTTTTATACTGGAATCATCAACAGGTTTGGTATATATATGTATTTGAGGGCTTACTTCAGGACGGCTGAATTTAAGCGAATTGCCAATCAGGTTTAGAAACAACCTTTCAAGCTGAGAAGGAATCACCTCTACAGTCGGTAATTCAGCCAGCGTAATATGAGCACCTTTTTGCTGAATTGCCAACTCAAGATCCTGTAGCGCATTTCGGACTATCTGATTCAGGTCTGTGCGCTCAAAAGAATATTCTGTGGGATTGATTCGATTACTTATGCGTGAAAAATCGAGCAGATCACTAATCAGGTGCTGCATTCGCCGAACAGCAGATTCAATCCGATCCAGGTACATAAGACCTGTTTCATCAAAAAGGGGTTGATATGTGCGGACAAGAAGATTACAGAATGCAACGATCTTGCGCAGGGGCTCCTGAAGGTCGTGACTAGCGATATAGGCAAATTGCTCTAGTTCTGCATTGGAGTGATTGAGTTGCTCAACCTTTTTCTCCAATTCCATCTGAATATTTTTTAAATGGGTCACATCTGCGGTTCCTCCTATTACACGTAAGGGTTTACCTTTTGTGTCTTGCTCTACTATTTGTAATTTATTATTTACATAGATGGTTTGTCCAGATCTTGTAATCAATCGGTATATGGGTGAGGCAGTACGTATACCTGTTTCCTGAAAATGGGTGGAAGACTGTTCTAAAGCTGCTTTATCTTGGGGATGAATATGTTCATAGTAAAACTGAGATGCAACGCTAGGTGTTCTTTCCTCAGGCGGATATTCCAGTAATTCCCAAAGCCCGTTTGACCAGGTTACTTCGTTTTTTCGTATATCCCATAACCAGCTACCTGAACGTGTAAGATGTTCAGCTGTAGAAAGTAATTCTTCGTTCTCCCGTAATTTCTGTAGTACTTTACGTTCGGCTGTAATATCAACAGTAGTGCCATAAATTCTTTCCAGCTTCCCTTCTGTATCATATACTGGTACGCCACGACTTCGTAACCATCGTTCAGGAGTGCCATGTCTCGGACGAAACTCGATCTCATACGTTTGCCTGTTTAGAATAGCTTTTTCCATTACTTGTAAGGTGTGTGCAGTATCTCTGGGATCAACAAGTGTCAGCGAATGCTTATAGGTTAGTTTGTATCTCCATTCTTCTGGATCCAACCCAAATAGCAATAGAGTACCATCCGACCACATTATTTTATTGGTCACTGCACTCCACTCCCAGCTCCCAAAGCCAAACGTCCGTTCATTTTCATGAAGTAATTTTTCAATCTTATTTAGGTTGTTGGCCATTTGACGTTCTTCTGTTATATCAGAGGTACTACCCAACACAACAACAGGCCTATTATCTGCATCCTTAAGAATACGGACCTGTTCCAGCAAAACTCTTTGTTCTCCATTTCTTCGTACCATAATCCATTCTCCCTGATAATCTTCTCCTTTAGCCAGATTGGTATGGGCTTCATCCCAAAGCTTTTGACGTTCTTCCGGACGCACATGAGAGAAAATCAGTTCCAGCGTAATAATATTTGGGCGTGTTGCAGGATCCGAGTAACCAAAAATATGATACATACCTTCTGTCCAGCCAATGCGGCCTGTAGGCAAATGCATCTGCCAGGTTCCAAAATGGCGCATACGTTCTGCCTCCGCCATCAATATTTCACTATCCCACTGAATTTCATAACCGTCACTGACTTGAGTGTACGTAATACTTTGGACTTCCTGTGTTATTTCCTGAGAAAGGCATAGCAAGATATGAGGATTGCCATTGGCATCTGTTTCAAATACAGTAAATTGTGTTTGCAGTATTTTTTCCGAACCATTTTTATGCCTAATCCTTAAGTTTAAGGGTTGAGGTTTATGGTCTATTCCATCTCGTATGGAGAGTTGGATAAGAGGCAAGATGTACTCTCTGGGAGTAGCAGGCGTAAGAAGCGAAAGAAGTGTCTTTTTCTCTTTGTGAAGTTCTTGAAATGTATAACCTAAAAGAGATGAAATGTGATCACTGACATATAGAAATTCGAAAGTAGCTGCATTATGTAAATGAACCATCTGAGAGGAGATATTTCCAAATGCACGGGCATAAGCCAATACCTGCTGAGAAACAGTATTACTGGAGATACCATCATATCTACTCTCCATGTGTGGCATGGAAGGTTCTTCCTGGCTGTGGTTCATAAAAAAGTTTGCCGGATAGATGCAAAATCAACACTATACAATACAATTGACTCATTCAGAAGCAGACCAGATAACTGGTAGATAAATTGTAATCCAGTGTATTCATAGATTTATTATCAGCTTCTGATTGTATGTTTTATAAAGGGTGGTTTCAATACAAGGTGGCTAATATATAAGAAATGTAAGTGACTGCAAACGGAAACCTGAAAATGCTGTAATAAGGATAAATGTTATTTGTCTTTGACAAATAGTAGTGAGTATATAGCTTCTTGACTAAGAAGATAGTTTTATTGAAATTTATGTAGAGACACGAAATAATTACTACAATTATACAAACTGGCAATTAACCGGAATTTTTGTGGTCATCAGATGATCAATGTGATTGGATTAAGATAATCATTGGTTTAGTAATGTATCTGTAAAGCAGTTAAATATTATAATCATGTATTGGATTATTATAATTCTATTTGAGAAAGATAATGTTGTATTTTGGAAGCCATATTCTGATTTGCACAATTGCCTCTATACTGAAAGGAGTGCCTGAGAGTTCTAGAGCTGTCAATTGAGTAAGTTATTTGATCGCTTCTGGCAAATACCTGAGTTGATTCTTTTGTAAATTAAGTGTCTGCATATATTGGAGCTTTGCAATCTCAGAGGATACTTCCTATAATTTATTTCCTTCCATATTTAAATCTTCCAACCTAATAAGTTTGAAAAGAGGGTTAGGTAAGCCATTTAACTGATTCTTAGCTAGACCTAGCTAGTGGTTTTAGATTGGTTAATACTTGTAATTTCATAGGGAAGATCTTTGATATAATTATCTGGCAGATATAGTTCTGTAAGCTTATTTATATATCTGATCTGAACAGGTATTTCAGAAATGTACAATGATGAGAGACTTAGTATATGAGTTGAGTATGTAATTTTGGACTGATTAACCAATGACATTTTCCAAGCCTGATAACCTACTCCTGTCATTATCCATTCATAAATTATCTCCGTATCTACTATAAGTTCACTAATGTGGATTTCCAGCTATAGAGCTATCTCAATGCCTAGCTCTATAGCTGAATTTTGTCCAGATTGTAGTAATCGAAGCACATTTTCTTTTTCCTGTGTTGTATATAACATACATTTCTCTATTTGCCAGGCATTATATAAAGTGAATTAATTTTATTGGATAGAAAAAAAGCACAGATACAAATCTGTGCTGGGCATATATAAATGAAGGTAGGTTTAATTAGACCACTCATGAAAATGATGTTGCTGAGAGTAATGCCAGTCTGTATGTTTAATTAAGTCTGATACAGTTCCAATAGAATGAATCTCCTCTTCAGAGAATTCGATGCCAAACTCCCTTTCAATATATAATAGTAGTTCCAGTTTTTCCATTGGACTTAATCCCAATTTATTGAAATTATACTCTGGATTAACACGTGTTTGGCGAATAAGAAAATGATGCTGTAGGTTATACTCAACCCGATCTTTAATCACTTGTATCATAGTTTTATAAGTTAGGTATTACTGTTAATTCTATTAGACAATTAAAAGTTAATTTTATACGGTTATTTATCAGAAATAATTTGCTCAGTGGACAATGTATTATGTAAAGGATTGTTTTTCATTGTTTGAATGGGGAAACCTGTTTTTAGGAATATACCTGTTAGCGAACTGATAGTTGTAATAGCAAAGAATAAAAGTGTTAGAGATATCATTTTTTCTGAGTCGACTGGCAGATACTGACTTCCCAGCATACCCACAACTTCCCGAGCCCCTATACCTGCAATGGTAATTGGTAATACTGCCATAATTGATGATAACAGAAATAAAAATACATACTCTACATAATATGAATGAATATCCAGTGCCTGAACAATAAAGAGCGCACATGTGACCTGCAAAATCTGAACCAACATTCCCAGTAAATTGGTAATATGATATACTTTGGTAAAATCCTTGAAAAAGAATTGTACCAGCGTTTGCCCTCCCAGATAAAAAGCTATCTGGCCTACTACCAATAGTAACAGATACCAGGAATCTATAAAACCCATTTTTATCAGAAGCAGACAAAGTAGCAGTTGAAGCGGAAATAATCCGCTTATTCTATCAAGAATTGTGGCAGAGATTAGCTTCTTGTAAGAAATCGACTGATCCTTTCCCAACAACCATACTTTATATCCATCGCCACCTATACCTCCGGGAAGCAACAGGTTGTAAAACATGCCTGTATAATAGAGTTTCAGATTATAAGTTGATGAAAGTCGCAACCCTATGGCATCCCAGTAATACTGCAAACGCAAGGCACTAACAATCTTTGAGGCGTTAAAAAGCACAAATGCCCCAAACATCCAGCCAGAATGGACTGTTTGAACGATCTGCCAGATTTGCTGCCAGGATATTTTTAAAGATACCAGATAGAGTGCAGTCCCTGTTAGACTGACCTTAAGCAGTAACTTGAGCCATGCTTTCACTGGCGTTTCTTCTTTCTTTGCTGGCTCCATCTGTCTGTTGAATGTTATAAATTCTCTTGATTGTGTAATTAGGTTTATGTTGAGATTCATAATACGTTCGCATTTGTATCTCTGCCATAAATCCAAAAGTGATCAATTGTAATCCACCAAGCAGAAGTACAACTGTTAGTGTAAGCAAAGGTCTACCACCAATATCATTACCCATAAGCTTTACAAACAACAGATATAATCCCAAGCCTATGCCTGAAAAGAATGAAAGAATACCAGGAGGACCAAACAAGTGCATTGGTCTGGAAAAATATTTCTGAAAAAACAGAATCAGCAAAAGGTCACTCATCACTTTAAATGTACGACCTAATCCATACTTGGATTTACCATGAATACGAGGATGATGCTTTACTGCTACTTCCCGCATATAAGCACCCTGCATTTTGGCCAGCACAGGTATAAACCGATGCAACTCGCCATATAGTCCCAGGTTTTTGGCAATTTCCTTTCTGAATAGTTTTAGCGTACATCCATAGTCCTGAAGATATACTCCAGTCAGCTTGCGAATCAGTGCATTGGCAATTTTACTGGGAATCTTGCGTAATAAAGCTCCATCCTGTCTGTTTTTACGATAACCAGCAATCAATTCCCAACCTTCGTCTTCTGCCATTTGTAGAAGCATTGGAATATCCGAAGGATCATTTTGCAGATCTCCATCAAGCGTAACTATATATTCTCCCTGAGCTTGGTGAATACCTGCTGCCATAGCTGTGGACTGTCCATAATTGCGTTGTAGCACCAAGGCTTGTACTCTTTCACTGGCGAATTGTTGTATTCTTCGTACGGTAGCATCCGTTGAACCATCATCCACTAGAATCACCTCATAGTTAATTCCTTCCAGATTCTGATAAATACTTTTGAGCAAAGGCTCTATATTGTCTTCTTCATTGAGAAGTGTAATGACTAATGATAGTTTAATTTGTGACATATGTGAATATGTTATTATCTACCTTGATTGGTTGTTAACTGAGGCAGATTTAGTTGTTCGGGTGTTATCTCTCTTTGTTCTTTCTGTAGTAGTACAGTAGTGGGAGATTCAAATGTATCTCTGCGTTTTTTAAGGACTTTCCAATGAGCAATGTCTGTCAGTTCATTCATAAACTCTTCTCTGCTAATGACAATCGCATTGGGATGCTGTCGTAAGAAAAGACTGAGTTCTTTTGGATCATGCATTACAGGTATTGAACGTTTCAGATAATAGACATAGGCTGGATTGAATAGCTTAAATCCCACAACTACTTGTTGGTTAGGTAATAGTCTGAGTGTTTGAGCTACAGGGTTTTCTTTGTCTACTTTAGGATAGGCATATCCAAATAAGACTCCAATGGTAACCAGAAAAGAAATAACAACTGCATGATAAGCTATCAAAAGATTGTGTCGATTATAATAGACCCATGCTGTGGCTGCTCCCAGTGGGAAAGTAAGAAACAAGAATGCTAACCATGCCAGATGTTTTAAAGATGCATCCTGTTGCAGAGCAATATATACACCTATAGGCAGAATGAACATGAGTATGAGATAAACAATCAAACCTGCTTTAAGCTTTTGATATTGTCTGGTAGATACTACAGAATCCAGAAAATAGGCTATCAGAATAGCTGCAAAGGGATAAGCCGGAACTGTGTAATTAGGTAATTTAGTGCTGGAGATCATAAAGAACCCTGTAATAACACTTACTACTAACAAAGAGAACAGTAATACATCATTGTTTTTGCGTTGCTTCCAGGCAAGCAGAAAGCTCTGAGGCAGAAATACAGAAAAAGGCAGCAATCCTACCAGTACATATAGAATAGTTATCAAAAAGATGCCTCCATGGCCTTCCATCGAAGCGGTATATCTGGATAGGTTGTGTTTCAGAAAAAATCCTTCAGTCCATTCTCCTTGTGTCTGAATATGAACAGCAATGTACCAAGGTAAAGCAATCAGCAAAACAAGCAACAAACCTGGGATAATATGAAATTTGCTGAGAATAGATAACTGCAGTTTTCGATCTGAAAAATGAATGTCACCTTTCAGGATCAGAAAAAACAAAATGATTAATCCTGGTAATAGCATCCCTACAGGACCTTTGGATAGGATGCTTAATCCAATACCTATATAAAATAACAAAAATCCATTTCTGCTTTTGCTGTGATGTGTCTGTGAATAGCCATAAAAGAAACTCATCAGCGAAAAGCTCATTAGCATAATCAGATAAGGATCAGGCACTGACATCCGGAACTGGATAGATACATGGACTGAAGCGAGAAGTATGGTCGCTGCAATCCAGGCAGTACGTGTGTTGAAATATTTCTGCGTGAATCGATAGGTGAATAGTATAGTAATAACACCACATGCCAGCGAAAAGAAACGCGCAGCAAACTCATTTACTCCCAGTACTTTATACGCTATCATCATTCCATAATAATGAAGAGGAGGCTTATCTGTGCGTAGTTCTCCGTTAAATGTTGGCACAATCCAATCGTTTCTCTGCAACATTTCACGTGCACACTCTGCATTTTTTGTTTCGTCCAGCCCATATAGCATTAACTCACCAGCATTGAAACCAAAGACCACTATAGATAGCAGCAATACTATCCAATAGGGATTCTGTATTTGTGTAGATAGTATTCTTTTCATAACGCATGCATTTTTAACTCTGTAAGATAGAAGTTTGGCTATACATAAGATTACCGAAACCTTTATCTTACAGAGTTATCACTTTTATACTATCAAAATGTAAGGTTGAAGGAGTCGTGTTCCTGAATATGATTATGACCTAGCTTCCAGTCAACAAAACGTTGAATACCTTCTGCAATACTGGTATGAGCACGGTAACCCAGTTTAGTACGCGCTTTGGCTATATCTGCAAATGTCTGAGGTACATCTCCAGGTTGTTCTGGCAGATAATCAATCATGGCTTCCATATGAAGTGCCTGTTCCAAATGGGTAACCATATGTTTTAAAGAGATGGGTTGTCCACTGCCTAAATTAAATATTTCGTAGGGGCTGTCCTGATAATCTATTGCCAGTCTGATTCCTTCTACGATATCTTCTACATAGGTATAATCACGGGATGTATCGCCTGTACCATATAATGGAACAGGTTGATGTTGTTGAATCAACTCGGTAAACTTATGAATAGCCAGGTCTGGACGCTGACGTGGTCCATATACTGTAAAGAAACGTAAGGCTACGAATCGGATGCCATATAAGTGTGCATAAACTTGTCCGATTACCTCTCCAGACAGCTTGCTGGATGCATAAGGGCTGATCGGCATAGTTTCCAGATCTTCTTCTGCCCATGGGATTCGTGGGTTTGTACCATAGACACTGCTCGAAGAAGCAAAAATAAACTGGGGTATATCAAAGTTCCGGGCAATCTCCAGCATACTGAGTGTACCCATTACATTGGTCTGGTAATATTCTTGGGTAGTCTGAAGGCTGCCTCTGACCCCTGCTTTTGCTGCCAGATGGATAATAGCATCAAAAGGCATATGAGAAAAACGACTTTCTTCAATACGCTTTACTACTATATCATGTTGTGATATGTCTTCATCAAGTAAAACAACACGAGGGTCATCTATAAATGATTCAATGTTATTTAATTTCTGCAAAACAGGGTAATAGGAGTCAAAATTGTCAATGCAGGTAATATGTATATCCGCCTGGGTAAGGAGTTTTTCAATCAGATGACTACCTATAAATCCAGCACCTCCGGTAATCAGATAATGTTTCATAACGAAAAAAGTTTTGTATGGTAGATTGGCTCACATCTACAGGTTATAAGGTTTGGTTAGTTGATTTTGTATAGTATAGAGGATTGAAAACTATGTAACAGCCAGAGGATTGTTTATCGCTGCATATAGCGAGTTTAGTAGAAATGAATCCTGAATAAGATAAAAATGAGTAGAAGTGTTTAAGACTGATTGGCTAATAACTAATGAGACAATAGATAATGCACTGAGAATATTCTCAGTATGAATGAGCAGCAAACAATCTGGATTGGACAGATCAAGGCTTTTTTTACAGGAAAAAGCCTTGTGGTTAACAAGACCCCGCATATGATATGTGAATAAAAGTAAATAAAAGTGAATTTAATTGTATGGTTTAACTTTTTGGTTAACCAAGGCTAACAATAAGGTTTGGTATACTTTCAAAGTCTGATTAATCTTTGTTAACTTCTTAGTTTAACCAGATGATTAAATGAATTGCAAAAAAAATCAGACTTTGATGGCATTTATAATAAATTCTGTTATTTCTTTCTTTCTTTTTTCCGCTATCTGACGGAAAGCTTCTTCATCCCAATCATGCATAATCTGAAGCATTGGCTTTGCCATAAAAGGCATAAGAACCAGTCCCATAATATTGATAAACAAGTCACTTGGATCTATGGGACGGATAGTTCCTTTCTCTATCTCTATTTTAATTTGTTGTCCAAATACATCCATAATGCGTCTGGTCAAACCTGTTTTAAAACGCATCTGCCTGGCTGCCAATTCCGGATCACGCGCCATCTCATAAAAAACAAACATAGGAACTGACGCTCCACAACTGTTATGCAGATAATGCTCTGTATCAATCTCTACCAACTGTGCAATCTTTTCAAACAGGGACTTATCTGACTCTATTGCATCTAATATCTTTCCGAGAAAATGCTTGGACTCTTCCTCAAATACCAGTTCAAATAATTTTTCTTTGCTTCTAAAGTAATAATGTAGTAATGCTTTATTGATACCCGCTTCCTTCGCTATATCATCCATTCGGGTACCCGTTAGGCCTTTTTGAATAAAAAGCTTACGAGCGGCTTGTAAAATCTTCTGCTCAGTTGTTAACGTTTCTTCTGTAATCTGCATAGATGTCTGTAGTGATAGTGTATTGGTAATCAAAGATACTATTCTTTCAGAAAGTAAAGAACAATTCTAAGGATACAAATCTTTCGTACAATCTATGCATGGTAAGGTGTTGGTGCCATCAATAAACAGAAACTGTAATTTCTGCCTATTGTTTGCGATGACGTTTACTTTCAAACAATATTTTAATTTCTCTTATTTTTCTACATACGATAATACGGACATTAGTTGCTGATGTCCTATATTGTGTACAGATTCTCAGAAAGAAGTGCCGGTAATGGTAAAGCAGAATTTGGGTTAATGATTTGTCTTTTCCCAGTTGGCAAGCTGCTTTAAATGCTTGTGTATATTGGTTAAGAGCTAGTTTACAAATAATGTCTATTTCTAGCTGGGGTCAGAAAAAAACTTCTTTTATTCCTCGTATCAAGATTTTTTTGATGGTTTCTTCTATCTGTTTGTTGTATAATGTAAAGGCCTCAGGAAAGCCATTATTCAAATCTTGTAAATAGTTCTTACAAACCGTTTTCCATTGATCTAACAGATAGACTTGCATATTGTATTTTAACCTCCTTAATGCTCATAGAAAAGATTACAATAGTATGGCAAAGATTGTAATCACTTTTGTCATCAGCTTTAAGGCTGAATTATATTAATTAGGTTGCTCGTATTTTATCTGGTGTTTGATTTCCAAATAGTTTATAGTATTCTTTAAATGCCTGGAGCATGACTTAATTGACATACTCCAGGTGTTGAGTGAATTAGACGTTAGATACAGATGGACTAGCCGAAATAGCTGATTCAGATTCTTTAGAAGAAAGAAATTTTTCTTTAAAGCGATCTACTCCATAATAAATCATAGGTACCAGATATACTGTAAGTAGCATAGAACTGGTTAACCCACCAATAAGTACCCACGCCAGTGAATTTTTCCATTCTGCACCTGCGCCACTGGCAACCGCGATAGGAATCATACCAATTACCATGGCGATAGTTGTCATCAGAATAGGGCGTAAACGTTCTTCTCCTGCATGTAGAATGGCATCCCGATACGGCGTTCCATTGGCTTTCTGCTGATTGGCAAAGTCTACAATCAAGATCGCATTTTTTACTACCAGACCAATTAACATTAACATACCCAACATAGCGAAAATACTAATATTAGAAGATGAGAGTGCCAAAGCCAGCAATGCACCAATCACAGCTACCGGAATAGAGAATAATACTACAAGAGGATAAATAAAGCTATCATACAGAAGCACCATGATAAAATAAACTAGTAATAATGCTGCTATCATGGCAATCCCCAACGAACCAAACCCTTCACTCTGGTTTTTGGCATCACCTCCCCATGTTACGGTTACCTCTGCCGGAAGTGGGTTTTTAGCAAGATCTTCCTGTATCTTCTGAATCAATGTACCTGATCCTATACCTAATGTATTAGCTGTTACAGTTACAGATGAACGACGGTTCTTTCTTTCAAGAATGGATGGCCCATTGCTCAAAGATACTTTGGCAAATTCTCCCAGGCGAACCGGACGGCCTGCCAACGGGCTAAAGAAGTTGATATTTTTGACATCTTCAGGATTTTTACGATCAAAAGCATCAAGCATAACCTCGATTTCGTAATCTTCTCCACCATCCCGGAATTTGGAATCGTCGTTACCTGCAAATGCATTTTGAAGTACGGCTCCCACTGTCTGGATATTCAATCCCAGCTTTGCCATTTTTTCTCTGTCAATTTCAACCTGAACTTCTGGATTTCCTGCCTCTACGGATATATTTATATCATTAGCACCCGGCATACTACGCAAGTTATTTGCTAGTTTATTGGCTGCGTCCAGATTGCGCTCTACATTATCACCACTTAAGAAAATCTCAATAGGAGAGGAACCTGTATTTACCATACCGACAATTGCTGATTTGAATTCAATCCCTGCAAACTTTTCCTGTAACTCTTTTCGAACCTCTATCATGTATTTCTCAGTACCAATATGACCTACTCGTTCGTCAACAGGAATCAATTCTACTGTTAACTCTGTACGGTTGGTTTCTCCTTGTCCTGTACTATTCATACCTGTGCTGGCGCCACCTACATTAGCGAAGATGGCTTTTACTTCTACTTTTTTGCGCAGATATTCTTCAATAGTGCGAGCTGTCAGGTTGTTTTGTTCCAACGATGTACTTTTATCCAGTTTCATGGTTAAAAGAAATTTGCCCTGATCACCTTGAGCCACAAACTCGCTTCCAATGATACCTAAGCCCACTACCCAACCTGTTGCGATAAATAAAGCAAGCAGAATACTTGTAAAAACTAGTTTATGAGACAGTACCCAATCCAAACTTCCATGATACCATTTGGTGAGACCTGTCAGGATACCTTCAAACCAAAGTAAAAAGGCTTGAAACGGATTTTTAGGGTCCAGATGTTCCAGCTTTCCCAGCATAGAGGTCAGCCAAGGAGTGAGTGTAAAGCTGACTAAGAGACTAACCATAGTGGCAAAAGCTACAGTCAATGAAAACTGGCGTAACAAATCTGCAATTACCGAGTTAACAAGTGTAATAGGAACAAACACAACCACAATCACCAGTGTAATAGCTACTGCAGCAAAACCAATCTCATTAATACCGTCAATTGTTGCCTGCCAACGATTCTTGCCCATTTCCAGGTGGCGTTGAATATTTTCCAGAACTACAATCGAGTCGTCAACCAGGATACCAATTACCAGGGATAAGGCCAGCAATGTCATCAGGTTCAGGGAATATCCCATCACAAACATGAACAAGAATGCTGATATCAGTGAAGCAGGAACAGAAACCATAACAATAAATGCATTTCGGAAACTGTGCAGGAAAAGCAACATGACAACAGCTACTAGTACAACAGCTAAAATCAAATCATGTGTTACAGCTTCTACAGATTCCAAAGTGAAAGTACTACTGTCATAGGCAATGGTGAAATGCACTTTTTCATTTGCGTGTTCTTTTTCGATCAGTGTCAGTTTTTCCTGCATTAATCGGCTAATTTCTACAGCGTTGGCGTCTGATTGTTTCTTAACAAATAAACCAATACCATTCTGACCGTTGTATCGGCTTATACTTTCCGGATCTGCCAGACCATCTGTGATAGTTGCTACATCCTTTACACGAATAGGGCTTCCTTGTGGAGGCGTTGTGATAACAAGATCACGGATCTGATCCAGTGAAGTAAATTTCCCAGCCAGACGTAACGTAATATTTTCGCTAGCATTTTTTACTTTTCCAGTAGGGAAGTCCATGTTTGCCTGACCAATAGCTTGTGTCACCTGCAACAGGGACAAACCATAATAATTAAGCTTGTCATCATCTACATTGACACGGATCTGACGCTGATCACCCCCAACCATAGTAATTTCTGCTACCCCTGGAATCTGTTGTAAGACAGGTAAGTAACGATCTTCAACCTGTTGATAGAATACCTCATTGGGAAGATTTGATGTAGCAAGTAACTGCATGATAGGTTGATCACTTGGAGATATTTTAGAAAGCGAAGGTGTTTCCGCATCATCCGGCAAATCGCTGACCATATTGTTGATCTTACGTTGTGTTTCATCCAGTGCCATATCTATATCTGTCCCTGCTTTAAACTGAATGATGACAATTGATGCATTTTCCATCGATTTAGAAGTTACATCATCGATATTGTCTAGTCCTGATACTGCATCTTCTATTTTCTTACTAATTTCAGATTCTACCTCCGAAGGAGCTGCACCAGGATACACCGTAGTGACGGTAACTACAGGAACTGAAAACTCAGGCATCAGTTCATAACTAAGCATGTTGTATGAGAATAACCCACCCAAGGTTAGTATAGCAAACAATACTATAATAATGGATGGACGTTTGATAAGGGATTCTACAAATTTCATAGTGTTGCTTTTTGAAGCGGAAAAAATTATTGAGCTATAACAGGTACTCCATTACGAAGGTTGATCTGGCCACTGGTAACTACTTGTTCACCTTCTTTCAAACCTTTGGTAATCTCAAAATACTCATTGGTGGTAGCACCAATTTCAACAGAGCGTAAAACTGCTTTACCATTTTCAACCACATACAGTTGTGGCTTCTTTGCTGAACCTACAATTGCCTGACGCGGAACAGCTAGTGCCTGTGCTTTACGTTTATCAGCATTGGATATGGTACCATACATTCCTGCTTTCAATGGGTTTTGAGCAGAATTGGGAACAATGATTTCTACAGGGTAATTGTGTGCAGCATCTCCTTCCGCTCCGATCATGGTAATGCGACCTTTGAATTCAACTGCTGAATATACTTCTGTATTTACTGAGATTGTTTGGCCTGTATGAAACTGATTAACTGCATTTTCTGGAATATTCACTACCAGTTTTAACTGAGATATATCTACCAGTGTAGCGATAGGACTTCCTACCGATACTACAGAGCCTTTTTCTACTGTTTTGGAAGTAATAATACCTGCAAAAGGAGCTGTAATGGTTGTGTTATCAAGCTGTTTCTTTAATTGCTTGATCTGGGCTTGTGTGGAACGGATACTCAGTTGTGTTCTCTCCAGATTAATAGCAGGAACAGCATCTCCCTTTACCAAGACTTCATAACGTTTCAAGTCATTCTGATATCCTTCCAGACTAACCTGAGCACCTTCCAGTTGATAGCGTAACTGAGCGTCATCCAGTTTGGCAATCAGTTGGCCTGTACGTACAATTTGACCTTCTTCAATTGGCAACTGAAGTACTTCTCCACCAGCCTGTGGGCGAATTTCTATTTTACGGTTTGGAGAGAATGCACCTAAAAATTGTGCTTCTTCCGTTAGATTGTGTAACTCTGCTTTTACAGTTTTTACCCCTACCTTCAGATTGGGATCTGGACGGTATACTTTGTCTGCGACGGTCTCCTTGTTGTTGATCAACTTCCATGCAGTAAGACCTAAAAGAGCAATAATAGCTATACTTGTGATAATGCGTTTCATATGTTGTTGCTTTGTATATGTTTGAGTAGGATTATTTGGCAATAAGATTTCCCGATGCTTTTTTCCAGTCTAGCTCTGCAGATCGCAAATTTATAAGTGCATTCAGATAGTTATTTTGAGCTTCCCGCAAAGAGTTCTCTGCCTGGATTACATCCGTAAGAGAACTGGTACCTTCTTTGAATTGAAGTTGAGATTGGGTGTATACTTTGTCGGCTAGTGTTACCTGTTCATGACTGGATGCCAGATTTTGCTGCTCTACCAGAAACTTATTCTGGGCATTTTTCATTTCCATCAAAATTGATTCACGCGCTTGTTGCATTTGCAGATTCAGTGTATTGTTCTCCGCACGCTGACTGCTTAGCTTTGCTCGTCTGGCCGATCCATCATAAATATTCCAGTTTAATTGCAGACCCACCCAATAACCAGGCACATGTTTGAACACTCCATCTTCTCCTCCTTGTCCGTAAAATGTAGAGTTGGCTACTCCATAGGCTGATAAAGTAGGAATAAAGCCTGCTTTGGTATTGCGTTGATTAAGTTCATTTAATGCTTTCTGGCGATCTAGTAAAAGCAGATCTGTACGATTTACAGTTTCCTGTTGTAGTAAAGCTTGCTGAATAGCTTGTTCGTCAATAGCTACCTGTACTTTTAATGAGTCAGTTTGTGGTGTACCTGTCAGGAATTTGAGCATGTTGATGAGTTCTTCTTCTGATGCCTGAAGTGATTGTAACTGGGTTTTAGTTTGTGTATGAGTAATACGCAGACGATCTACATCAATACCTTGTGAGAGTTGATTTTTGTATAGCAGGTCTGTTACCTTAATAAGTTTTTCTGTAGATGCCAGGTTGCTGCGTAAGAAAACGATTTGCTGAGTAACACTCTGTAGATTATAGTAAGTCACAGATACATTATAAGCAACATCTTCTTTTGTTTTAGTAGTCTGAAGCTTAGAAAGATCCAGACTCAGATTAGCTGCTTTAAGGCCTATACCAATAGATGGATTGAAGATTGCCTGACTGACTTGTAAGGAAGTCGATAAATTGTAAGGTAATCCAAATGCTAATGTTGTGTATGTACCATCTGGGCCACCGAATGCTGAAGCAGGAACTACCTGTCCAGGAATTTTTATGTAACGTTTGTAATCACCACTTACGTTTACCTGAGGCCGTGCACCTGCTTTTACAGATTTGATCTGTGCTGCTGTCTGTTGTTCACTTATCTGAGAGATCTGTACATTTTGATTGCTTTGTAGCGCCTTATCAATTAATTGATTTAGCGTAAGCTCCTGAGCATAGGCGAGTCCTCCCGATAAACCCAGAATAAAAAATAAAAACCAACGTGAAAATTGCATGGTTAGATTGATTTTGTTTAATACTTTGATTTAATGATTTGGTTTAATCGTTTGATTAAATTAGTGGTAAAAAAATGAGTCATGCTATATGACTCACTACAAAATAGGTCTAGATAAATAAACTAGATAAATAAATAGGATATAATCATGTCGCAAATGAGCTTCTTGTGCTTTTCTGCAAACTCATAGTATTCTTCTTCGCTCACCTGCCACATGTGCATGTGCATTGCCTTACATTGAAAAATAAACTGTGTATTGGCAATAATCATAAGAAATATGCTTTTGACATCGACATTACGCACCTGCTTATGGGTTATTGCATCTCTCAATTGTTCTTCAAATATGCCATGAACTATATGTTTGGCAATTGGAATTGCTTCCATTACTCTTTCCGGATTTCTATGGATTTCGTTCAAA
Organism: Xanthocytophaga agilis; assembly: GCF_030068605.1. Classification (NCBI taxonomy): domain Bacteria; kingdom Pseudomonadati; phylum Bacteroidota; class Cytophagia; order Cytophagales; family Rhodocytophagaceae; genus Xanthocytophaga; species Xanthocytophaga agilis. The sequence continues at coordinate 171,886 of NZ_JASJOU010000007.1, read as the reverse complement.
ATAAATAGTGACAGGTCCGGATGGTTTTTGAACATTTTAAAATCATGGTCAATAATCTCTGCTATTTTTTCTTTTAGTTCCAGAGGTTTGGTAAGTATATCCTGCATTCCCTGGAAAAATAGCTGGCACATATCAGAGAATACAGAGCAAAATAACTTTTCTTTACTCCGAAAGTAATAATTCATCAACGCACTATTTACTCCTGCTTCTTTGGCTATATCTCGCGTTGTTGTGCCATCAAATCCTTTCTCAAGGAAAACTTTTTGTGCTGCGTCCTTGATCCGTTCTTCCGCTGTGGCTGTCTCTTTCATAATTTTAATCAATTGATGAAACAAATGTAAAAGTGTTTTTTGGTTTAAGCAAAAGTATTAATCAAATAATTTAATCAATTGGTTAAATTATTTGATTAATATAATGGCTCCTTATTTTTGTGCAGTTTTAGTACTGGATGATGGTCATCTATACAATCTGAAACTTATTAACAAATAGTGAGCCTTATTGATTGAGCAAGCTGATAGGATTAAAAGTTTTGAGTTTTGATCTGATATTCCATAGGAATAGATATCACTAAGAATACTCCTTAGATACTGTGTAGGACTGAAGTAGAGATGAAACTTGGGAGTAGTTAAAAAAGAAGTGTCTTTTAGTAAGCTTTCTTTTGTTGTATAGTCTGAACTTTACTTTTCTGAATAGTAGATGGTATCGTATAAAGTTCTAAATAGTTAATGTAACTGAATATATATTGAGATCTCAATTAGAATAGGGGAGATTCATAAAATAAAATATGCGCTTTATGGATGGTTTCTTAACCCACAAAGCGCATAGTGTTTTATATCATATCAATATCAAAAGGTAGTTTACGGATCCGCTTTCCTGTAAGATTAAAAATGGCATTACATAGAGCAGGAGCTACAGGAGGCAGACCTGGCTCTCCAGCACCGCTCGGTTTTTCTGTACTTGGCATAACATGAATCTCAATAGGAGGGACTTCATTCATACGAAGTACAGAATATTGATGATAGTTGGTTTGCTCACATTGTCCATCTTTAAATGTGATCCCTGGTTTTAAAGCTGCAGACAATCCCATTACAACATTTCCTTCTGTTTGTGCTTTGACATTATCCGGATTTACTGTCATACCTAAATCAATGACACCTACTACTTTATTTATTTTAATACCTTTTCCTGCTTTTGACACTGTAATGGCGTAGGCCGCAATAGAGCCAAATGAACGTGCCATTGCAATACCCATAGCTTGATTAGGGTTTGGCTTGAGTTTATATTGTGCTTTTTCTGCCAGATACTTTAGAACATTGACAAAGCGTGGAGCTTCATGAAGCATTTCCTGTCGGAATGCGAGAGGGTCTTTTTGGGCTGCATGGGCTAGTTCATCAACAAAACATTCATGTCCAAATGCATTGGTTGAACTGTATACTGATCTCCACCAGACAATTGGAATATCTGTGGAAATAACTTTAGTCGCTTCTCTACGATTAGGAATTGCGTAAGGACTGTCTTCTTCGCTGATTACTTCATGCATCCAGTCGTCAGCAGTTTGTGACAAATCTTTTTTATTGGTTTGGCCTTGAATGGATTCTCCAATTACCTTGTGTTCAAACGCAACAACTTTGCCATTGGCATCCAGCCCACCACGTAATGCATCCAGCATACCTGGACGATAAGGGCCTTGTGTGATATCATCTTCCCGAGTCCAGATCACTTTTACAGGTGCATTGGCTTGTTTGGAAAGATTAATGGCTTCCATGATAAAATCAAAGTAAGCTTTCCTTCCAAAGGAGCCACCCATAAAGTATGTATTTACCTTTACATTGTCTTTAGGAATTTTAAGATATTCGGATGCTTGTCCAATCAGCCAGTCAGGTGATTGATTGGGTGCCCATATTTCTACTTTATCTCCCTGAACCCATGCTATTGCATTCTCGGGTTCTATCATGGCATGGGCGGCAAAGGGAGTTTCGTAGTGTGCTTCCAGTTTTTTAGAAGCTGTAGCCAATGCTTTATCTACATCACCTTTTTTTCCTTTCAGTTCATTACCTGGTTCTTTCACTGCCTGACGTAATTTAGCATAGTAATTATCTGTGGAGATTTTGTCGTAACCAGTATTGTCCCACTGAATTTTAAGTGCTTTTCTACCTTGCAGGGCTGCCCAGTAATTCTCTGCCAGCACAGCTACTGTTTCAACTGTTTTGTGTGGCATTTTCCGTTCAGCTCGCAGTACTTTTTTGACACCTGGAATCTTTTTAGTTTCTGCATCATCAACGGACACTACTTTGCCATGTATAACCGGACATCGTTGAATACTTGCATATAACATACCTGGCACCTTCGCATCTAAGCCAAACAGGGCAGTTCCATTTGTTTTGGATGGAACATCGGGCCGTGGCAACACCTTGCCTAATATTTTAAAATCTTTCGGATCTTTAAGTTTGGGCTCTTTCGGAACTTCCAGTTTGGACGCTTGCTCAACTAATTCTCCATAACTCAGGCTTTTATTGGAAGGTTTATGGTAAATTTTTCCTTCTTTTGCATAACATTCACTCACTGGTACTTTCCAAGTATTGGCTGCTGCCTGAGTCAACATCTCACGAGCCGCCGCTCCTGCTTTACGCAGAGGTTCCCACTGCCCTCTGATAGAACTGGAGCCACCAGAAAACTGCATTCTGTGTTTAGCCAAACCTGCTGTCTGACGTATTTCAACATCTGTAAGACTTACTTCTAGTTCTTCTGCTAATAAAGAAGGAACAGACTGCCATGTTCCTTGTCCCATATCCGGACTAGTATTAAAGATGGTAATTTTGCCTTCTTTGGTTAGCAGAATAAACGGAGTCAGTTCAAGTTCTGCTGCGACAGGCTCAACTTTATTCACTAATGAACTTGCTTGTCCCGGAAGGGAAAACCCAATGGCTAGCAAGCCTGTAAGTTTCAAAAACTGGCGGCGGGATGTATCAACAGTGAGAGTATCCATAGGCGTAAAATGTTAAGGTGGAAAGCAAATACTACATCTTATTTATAAGACGTTTTTTGAACAGGTGTTGTTTGGCCTGACTTATCCTGAGCTTGTTTAGCTGCTCGTTTTATTGCTTTGCGTATACGTGGATATGTTCCACACCGACAGATATTACCGCTCATAGCGGCATCAATATCATCGTCTGTGGGATTGGGATTACTTTTAAGTAATGCTACTGCTGACATAATTTGGCCGGATTGGCAATAACCACATTGAGGAACCTGCTCTTCTATCCAGGCTAGTTGCACAGGATGATCTGTGTTGGTAGAGATACCCTCAATGGTTGTAATCTTTTGACCGGATTGAACTACAGATATAGGAGTAGAGCATGACCGAATAGGATTTCCATCCAAATGGACTGTGCAGGCACCACATAGTGCCATACCACATCCAAATTTTGTTCCGGTGAGTCCAACAAAATCTCTGATTACCCATAATAAAGGCATTTGAGGATCTACATCAACCGTATGCGATTGGTTGTTGATAGAAAGTGTGAATGATGCCATATGAAAAGAGGTTTTATGTTATCTTAACTAATTAATTTGTTTGTAGTTATCTTTCTGATAATGAGTTGCGATATACTAATATATAAATGGCAAGAGTGCCTGAGACCAGCTCTCAATTGTGAGAGATTTTGAGATAAAGTTAGATTTTTTGATAAAACTATGAAACAGATTGCCAGGTATATTTCACAAATGGTTGGAAAAACACTATGACTGGAACGAGACTGTGTAAGTAAACTGTCTTTCCTGGCAACTTTGCAGTTATCTGTGTTGGGCCAAATCATTTGAATTACGATTTTCATTTTGTATTATGACAGAAAACTCGATTCTTACTATTTTAATCACAATACATTCTACCTCTTAATCTTTCGAAAAAAGCTTTACCTTTGTTGTATTCATAACGATAAGCAGTAGTGTCTATTGAAAATATATCTGTCGACCTGTCAGATATTTGGTTGTTGGCACAGCTATTGTCAGTAAATCAGAATCAATTACATATCACATTATAAAATATGTTAAATTTTCTAACTAAATCCGTTACCAAATTTTTTGGTACCAAGTCGGAGCGGGATGTAAAGGAGCTAACACCTTACATAGGAAAAGTGAATGCAGAATTTGAGAAGCTTAGCTCCCTTACGAATGATCAACTTCGCGAGCAGACTTTTGAGCTTAAGAATATAATCCGTGAAAGACTGAAGTCTACCGAAGATGAGATTCAATCTTTGCGTCAGAGAGTGGCTGAGGATTTTACTATGGGACTGGATGAAAAAGAAGCTATTTTTGGTAAAATAGATGAGTTAGCGAAAGATGTTAATAAGCAGCTGGAAGTTGTTTTGCTGGAAATTTTACCACGTGCATTTGCTGTAATTAAAGAGACTGCCCGTCGTTTTACAAATAATGAAGAACTTGTTGTTACGGCACTACCTTATGATCGCGAGATTGCAGCAAAAAAGGCTCATGTAAGTATTGAAAATGGAGATAAGGCTGTATGGAAAAATCGTTGGCTGGCAGCCGGAAGTGAGATTGTGTGGAATATGGTACATTATGATGTGCAGATTATAGGTGGTGTGGTATTGCATCAGGGCAAAATCTCAGAGATGGCTACCGGTGAAGGTAAAACGTTGGTTGCTACATTTCCTGCATTCCTCAATGCCTTAGCTGGAAAAGGTGTACATATTGTAACGGTTAACGATTATCTGGCTAAGCGTGACTCGGAGTGGATGGCTCCTTTGTTTGAGTTTCATGGCTTAACTATTGATTGTATAGATAAGCATCAGCCAAATACAGAGGCTCGTCGCAATGCATATGCTGCAGATATTACCTATGGTACTAATAACGAATTTGGTTTTGACTATCTGCGTGACAACATGGCACGTGAAGTAGGAGAACTGGTACAACGGAAACATCACTATGCAATGGTCGATGAGGTTGACTCCGTTTTGATTGATGATGCCCGTACTCCATTGATTATTGCAGGTCCTGTAAGTCGTAGTGATGAACAGATTTTTTATGATCTGAAACCTCGTGTACATTCTCTGGTAGAAGCTCAGAAAAAAATTACTCTTGATTTCCTGAATGATGCAAAGAAAAAGATTGCTGCCGGAGATGATAAAGAAGGTGGAGTATCGTTGTTCCGGGCATTTCGTGGTTTGCCTAAGAATAAACCATTAATTCGCTATTTGGGTGAACAAGGAACAAAAGCTGTATTACAAAAGACAGAAAACTACTATTTACAGGATAACCAGCGTTTGATGCCTGAAGCGGACGAACCGTTGTTATTTACTATTGATGAGAAAAACAATCAGGTAGAGCTTACTGAGAAAGGTATTGATTATATTACCCGCTCAGGAGAAGATCCTCACTTTTTTATACTACCCGATTTATCTATTGAGTTAGGTAAGATTGAGAAAAATACCAGCTTAACTGATAGTGAGAAGTTACAGCAGAAAGAGGCATTGATTTCTGATTATTCTGCCAAATCTGAACGTATTCACGTTATTAGCCAATTGCTGAAAGCATATACTCTTTTCGAAAATGAGGTAGAGTACATTATCCAGGAAGGTAAAGTGAAAATCGTAGACGAGCAGACTGGTCGTATCATGGAAGGTCGTCGTTATTCTGATGGATTGCATCAGGCGATTGAAGCAAAAGAAAATGTGAAGATTGAAGAAGCAACTCAGACATACGCAACTGTAACTTTACAGAACTACTTCCGGATGTACCATAAATTGGCTGGTATGACAGGTACCGCGGAAACAGAAGCAGGTGAATTCTGGCAAATCTATAAACTGGATGTAGTTGTTATTCCAACTAACCGTGCTATCACCCGTGAAGATCGTGAAGATAAAGTATACCGAAGTGTTCGTGAGAAATACAATGCAGTTGTAGATGAAATTGTTGGGCTCGTTGAAAAAGGGCGTCCTGTGCTTGTAGGTACTACTTCTGTTGAGAATTCTGAGATTCTGAGTCGTTTGCTTACTTTCCGAAAAATCAAACATCAGGTATTAAATGCTAAGCAACATCAACGCGAAGCAGAAATTGTAGCTGAAGCAGGTAAGCCAGGTACTGTTACCATTGCAACTAACATGGCTGGTCGTGGTACCGATATAAAACTGACTCCTGAGTCCAAAGCTGCTGGTGGACTAGCGATTGTAGGTACAGAACGTCACGAAGCTCGTCGGGTAGACCGTCAGTTACGTGGTCGGGCTGGTCGTCAGGGTGATCCAGGTACATCACAATTCTTTGTGTCATTAGAAGATAACCTAATGCGTTTGTTTGGTTCTGACCGGATTGCTAAACTGATGGATCGGATGGGACTGGAAGAAGGAGAAGTGATTCAGCACTCTATGATTACTAAATCCATTGAAAGAGCACAACGCAAAGTAGAGGAAAATAACTTTGGTATTCGTAAGCGTTTGCTGGAATATGATGACGTGATGAACTATCAGCGGGAAGCTATTTACCGTCGTCGTCGCAATGCCTTATTTGGTGACCGGGTGCAATTGGATATTCTGGATAGCTTACACTTTATTTGTGAGAATATCGTAGAAAATACTGCTGGTAATACAGACAACTTCCGCCTGGAAGTATTGCGTACCTTAGGCTTTGAAACTACTATTGCAGACGACGAATTCCGCCGTTTGAAAGCAGAGTTACTGGCAAATAAATTATATATTGAGGCTGAAAAGCATTATTTCAGCAAAGAAGCGCGTATTGCTGAGAAAGCAATGCCTGTGTTACGGGATGTATATCAAACCCGGGGTCAACATATCCAGGATGTGGTAGTGCCATTTACCGATGGAGTCCGCCAGATTGCAGTATCTGCTGATCTGAAAAAAGTGGTGGAGAGCGATGGTCGTGAACTGATTCGTGCTATGGAAAAGATTACTACTCTGGCTCTTATTGATCAGGAGTGGAAAGAGCACCTGCGCGATATGGACGATTTGAAACAATCCGTTCAGAATGCAGTGTTTGAACAAAAAGATCCTTTGTTGATCTATAAGTTTGAAGCAGTTGAATTATTCCGCAAATTTGTAGCGCGTGTAAATGGGGATGTGATATCATTCCTGATGAAAGCTGAAATTCCTGTGGAAGATAGCAGTGAAGTACAGGAGGCTCGTCAGCCTGTGCGTAAGCAACAGCCTAAGCTACAGGTAAGCAAAGAAGAGTTTCATTCTCCGATAAATCCTGAATATAACGGCGGTCCTATCGTAGAAGAACCTCTGCCTGTCGAGAAGATCAATCCTATTCGGGTTCAGAAACTTCCAAACCGGAATGATATAGTCAGTGTCAAATACAATGATGGAAGCATTAAGCGGGATGTGAAGTTTAAGAAGGTGGAAGATGATCTGCGTAATAATCTATGTGTGTTGATTGACTAAGCATCACTTTTATAGCTAAAAATAAAAACCTGGCAGTTATAGGTAACTTCTGTCAGGTTTTTTCGTTTGAAAAGATAGTGTTTTCTTTGTAGTCTTCATTGATAGTTCTGATAATATAGAATAGGCCTTTAAGCAATTTGTTATGATAACATATCGTGTGATTTTACTGGGTATACTTTGTATTTTTTTGGGTATTCTTGAAAGTTGTGTGTCAGGAAAAGCAGCCAGTAAAACAACTAGTAATGTAGGATCGTTTAAGGACGATGTATCAGCCTATCGGCCTGTTTATACAGTAAGTAACGAAACAAAGAGTACTGAGACTACTCCTGTTTCCGAACCAAGTAAGCCTATGACAAAGGGTAAGCCTGTTGGAGACATCACACAAAAACTGGATGTGATTCTGGATACTATTGCCAATACAAACAAGAATATTCGGTTTGCACAGGGTTACCGGGTGCAGATCTATTCAGGCAATAGTAGCGAAGAGGCAAACCGGGCCAGAGATCGATCCTATACATTATTTCCGGATATTACCCCTCACATTGTCTATGTGCAACCCAACTTTAGGGTAAAAGTAGGTGATTTTATTGATCGGCTGGAAGCGCAACGTGTATATGTAGCCTTGAAAGCTGAATTTCCAACAGCACTGATTGTACCGGAGCGCATTGAGATCAGATAAAATACACAGAAAGTAGAAATTGTTCTTATAAGTACGATAAATACTAATAGGATAGTACAAAAAATAGAAGCCTTGTTATATGACAGGGCTTCTATTTTTTATATTCAGCATGTCACCAATTATTATTGGGAGTTTTATCTAAAAGTAAAATATTTTTTATTGCGGAATCTCTTCGTAAAATATTTTATTATTTTTATCGCTTCATAAATTCTCATTGTTTGACTTTCGTGTATGACCTGCTCTTCTCTTAAAGTTACCCTATGGTGTATTTGCCTGGGGATGATTGTAGCATGCAAAAGTGCTCACGTCAAGAACTCTTCTGCTTCTTCTGCAGAACAAAACGATCTCACCGTATATGTTGACCCTTACATTGGTACTGGTTTCCATGGGCATGTATTTCTGGGCGCCAATGTGCCTTTCGGGGCTGTACAATTAGGCCCTACGCAGATTTCTGAAGGTTGGGATTGGTGTTCCGGATATCACTATTCAGATTCAGTTATTATTGGTTTTGCTCATACTCACCTGAGTGGTACTGGAATTGGTGATCTGGGAGATATACTAATTATGCCTACCACCGGAAATGTAAAAGTTACCAAAGGTACACCCAAAGATTTAAATAGTGGATATTCTTCTTTGTTTTCTCACAGTGATGAAGTTGCTAAACCGGGATATTATTCTGTCCTACTGAAAAGATATGGTATCAAGGCTGAACTAACTGCTACAGAACGAGTTGGTTTTCATCAATACACTTTTCCAAAATCTTCAGATGCACACTTGGTAATTGACTTGAAAGAAGGTATTGGTTGGGATCTGGCTACTGTTACACGACTAGAAAAGTTGAATGACTCTACTTTGATTGGTTTTCGAAATTCCAAAGGCTGGGCACCCGATCAACGTTTGTTTTTCACTATAGTATTTTCTAAGCCAATTAAGAAATTTGATTTATATAACGATCAGATACCTGTTAAAGGGACTATGGCTGATGGCAATCGAATCAAAGGTGTGGTTAGCTTTGCTACTACTGAAAATGAAGTAGTACATGTGAAGGTCGGTATTTCTCCTGTAAGTGCAGACAATGCACTGGCTAATATTCAAACCGAATTGCCACACTGGAATTTTACAAAAGTAGTAAATAATGCAAAAGCTGCTTGGAATAAAGAATTAAATAAAGTTGCTGTCCAGTCAAACGATACCAAACGACTGAAGATATTTTACACAGCATTGTATCACACTATGATAGCTCCTTCTACCTTTAATGACCACAATGGGGACTACAGAGGCACAGATAAACAGATTTATAGGAATGCACCATTTACCAATCTGACAACCTTTTCTCTCTGGGATACATATCGCGGAGCCAATCCTCTATTCACTCTTGTACAACATCAGCGGGTAAATGATATGGTGAATAGCATGTTGGCTATTTATCAACAACAGGGAAAATTACCTGTATGGCATTTGATGGGAAATGAAACCAATACCATGCCTGGTAATAGTGCCATTCCTGTAATTGCGGATGCCTGTCTGAAAGGATTTAATGGATTTGATGTAAATCTGGCCTTTGAAGCGATGAAAGCTTCTGCTATGTTAGATGAACGTGGACTAAATTATGTAAAAAAACAAGGGTATATACCAGCCAACGCTGAGTTGGAAAGTGTGTCCAAAGGAATGGAGTATTCTATTGATGACTGGAGTATTGCACAGGTTGCTAAAATGTTGGGTAAGGAAGAAGATTATCAGTATTTTAGCAAACGAGGTGCTAACTACAAAAACTATTTTGATCCTGCAATCCGCTTTGTAAGAGGTCGTATCTCGGAGACTGAATGGCGTACTCCTTTTAGTCCTTTTATTACCCGACACATGAAAGATGATTTTGCAGAAGGTAATTCCTGGCAATATACATGGTTGGTGCCACACGATGTAGAAGGACTGGTTCAGTTAATGGGTGGCGAAAAAAAATTCACTGATAAGCTGGACTCGTTATTTGTGATCAAAGGTGATATGGGAAATGAAGCTTCTAATGATATTACCGGATTGATTGGTTTATATGCACATGGCAATGAGCCTAGTCATCATATTACCTATATGTATGCTTATGTAGGCCAACCCTGGAAGACCGCTGAGAAAGTTCGGTATATCCTGGATAACTTATACACTGAAAAGCCTGATGGATTATCAGGTAATGAAGATGTGGGCCAGATGTCTGCCTGGTATGTATTGTCTTCCCTGGGATTTTACTCTGCCAACCCTGCAAATGGAGCCTACGTGATGGGGAGCCCAGTATTTGATGATGTCCGTTTAACTGTTGGAGAGAATAAAACATTTCATATACAGATCAAAAACAATAGTCCACAGAATCTGTACATTCAGCGTATGACTCTGAATGGCACGCCTTATCCTCAATCGTATCTTTTACATAAAGATATTATAAAAGGGGGTGAATTAGTTATTGAGATGGGCAGCAAACCTAGCAAGACATGGGGTGTTGCTAAGGAAAGCTGGGCTCGTTCACTGCCTGAATGAAGATTATTCGTTACAGAAAATTCTCCATAATTAGTGGTTTACGAACCACTAATTATGGAGAATACTAAGTAGCATTCCGGATATACCACATCGCATAGTATTCTTCTATTTTCTTTCAAATTATATTACAAATGCTTTTTATTAAACATCAGGCTTACAAGCTGTTGCTTCTACTGTGTTGTATGACTTCAATGTCTTATGCACAGCAGACACCCCTTTTCAGAGATAGTAAACAAACATTAGTTGTTCGTACTCAAGATTTGTTAAAACAACTGACTCTGGAAGAAAAGATTTCTCTTCTAGGATATCGTAGTCCGGAAATAACCCGTTTAAATATTCCTGCCTATAACTGGTGGAATGAAGCATTGCATGGAGTTGCACGGGCTGGTGAAGCTACTATATTTCCTCAGGCTATTGGTATGGCGGCATCTTTTAATGATCAGTTGTTAAAAGATATTTCTGCTGCTATTTCAACAGAAGCAAGAGCCAAGTATAACTTGTCTTTGCAACAGAATCGTCGTATTCAATATATGGGACTGACGTTCTGGTCTCCTAATATCAACATATTCCGTGATCCGCGTTGGGGAAGAGGGCAGGAAACATATGGTGAAGATCCTTTCTTGACTTCACAGATGGGAGTTGCCTTTATCAAAGGATTGCAGGGGAATGATCCTCATTATCTGAAAACCTCAGCCTGCGCCAAACACTTTGCAGTGCATAGCGGTCCGGAAGCTGGCAGACATTCATTTAATGCTGTGGTAGATGAAAAAGACTTACGTGAAACGTATTTGTATGCGTTTAATAAACTGGTTGATGCAAAGGTTGAATCTATTATGTGTGGTTACAACAGAGTGAATAATGAACCTTGCTGTACAAGTAATACCTTACTAAACGACATCCTTACAAAGGAATGGCATTTTCAGGGACATAAGGTAACAGATTGTGGTGCTTTAGATGATATTTGGTCGAGACATAAGGTTATGAAAGGCCCTGTAGAAGTAGCTGCTGCTGCAATCAAAGCAGGTATCAATCTGGATTGTTCTAATATCCTGCAAAAGGATGCATTACAGGCAATTAAAGAGGGATTGCTTACTGCTGCCGATATTGATTCAGCTCTGGCACCTGCTTTACGTACACAATTTAAATTGGGTTTCTTTGATGATCCCTCTCTGGTTCCTTATAGCAAGCTAGGCGCTGAAAGCGTTCGTTCTCCAGAGCATGTAGCTCTGGCAAGAAAGATGGCACAACAGAGTATGGTACTTTTGAAGAATAGTAAAGGTATTCTTCCATTAAAACAATCACAGTATAATAGTATTATGATTCTGGGACCTAATGCTGCATCATTGGATGCATTGGTTGCCAATTATCATGGGGTATCTAAAAATACAGTGACTTTTGTAGAAGGAATTACAGATGCTGCTGGTCCTGGAGTAGGTGTACAATATGATCAGGGATGTGACTATACGGATACAACACGTTTTGGTGGACTTTGGGCAGCGGAAAATAGTGATTTATCTATTGCCGTACTTGGATTAACACCTGTATTAGAAGGTGAAGAAGGAGACGCTTTCCTTGCGGCTAGTGGTGGAGATCGAGTAAATATGAGTTTGCCTGCCAGTCATATTGCTTTTCTGAAAGCGCTCCGCAAACGTCACAATAAACCAATAGTTGCTGTAATTACAGCAGGTAGTGCAATAGATATTGCAGCTATTGAGCCATATGCAGATGCTATTGTTCTGGCGTGGTATCCTGGTGAACAGGGAGGAAACGCATTGGCTGATATACTATTCGGAAAGATTTCTCCCTCCGGCCATTTACCAGTTACTTTCTACAAATCACTTTCTGACCTTACTGCCTATGACAGCTATATAATGAAAGGGAAAACATATCGGTATTTTAATGGAGAGGTACAATACCCATTTGGCTTTGGATTGAGTTATACTTCTTTTGCTTATAGTTGGGGTAAAGTGCCTAAAGCTGTTTACTCTGCAAAGGATGTACTGGAATTTACAGTTACTGTAAAGAATACTGGGACAATAGATGCAGATGAAGTGGTACAGGCATATATCCAATATCCAGGTATTGAGCGGATGCCATTGAAAGAACTGAAAGGTTTTCAGCGGGTTACAGTGAAAAAAAACGGAGAACAAAATGTGACATTCAAGATACCTGTAAATGAATTGCGTAAGTGGGATTTGCAAAAAGGACAATGGAAAGTTTATAGTGGTAATTATAAAATTGTATTAGGTAGCCACTCACAGGATGATAAACTGTCTGTAACCGTTAAAATAAAATAATTCAAGTTGGTACAATAGAAAGAAAGAGTGATCTCTGAAAAGATTTCACTCTTTCTTTTTTTCGTTCCTATATACATAAATCGAGCAACATAAATATATGATTAAGAAACTTTTAGCCGTATTTCTCGTTAGTGGACTTAAAGTGAGCTACTTGTATGGGCAAACTACATTTGCTGGACTGGAACATCTTTTTACTAAGCCCAAACAGTATCAGGCTATTTATACCGCTGGTAAACCTGTGATTGATGGAGATATCAATGATCCTGTATGGCAATCAGTACCATGGACAGAACAGTTTACAGATATCGAAGGTGACAAACAGCCCAAACCTACTTGGGCAACCCGCGTAAAATTGATATGGTCGGATTCTGCTTTATTCATTGCCGCAGAACTAGACGAGCCACATGTATGGGCAACCTTAAAGCAACACGACGAAATTATCTATCAGGACAATGATTTTGAGGTATTTATTGATCCAGACCAGAATACACATCAATATTTTGAGATAGAGGTAAATGCAATAAATACAATTTTTGATTTACTTTTGCCAAAACCTTATCGTAATGGAGGGGATGCCATGATTTCATGGCATGTAGACAAGTTGCGTTCGGCTGTGAAAGTAAACGGAACGTTAAATAATCCTTCAGATATAGATAAAGGATGGACAGTAGAAATGGCTATTCCTTTTTGGGCTCTTACAATTGGCAATAATCTAACTGTACCTGCAGATGGTACTTTGTGGCGTATAAATTTTTCACGTGTTGAGTGGGATACAGATATTCAGAATGGAAAATATGTAAAACGTAAGGATGCTAATGGACGAAACCTTCCAGAACATAATTGGGTATGGTCGCCACAAGGAGTGATCAATATGCATTATCCGGAAAGATGGGGCTATTTGCAGTTCGTACGTACAATAACATCATCTGGTTCGATTGTTTTACCATATGCTGAACAACAAAAGCGTTATCTGTGGCTGATATACTATCGGCAAAAACAATATCATGAGAAATATGGAAAATATGCTACTCATGTATCTGATTTACAGTTTACATCCAGTCAGGTGATAATCGATAAGCAAACTAATAAACTGCATATAGAAGCTACTACTCATCAGTTTATGGGTACAATTCAGGGACGAGATAAAATCCTGTGGTGTATCAATCAGGATGGATTTGTCCAAAAAATTCCACAGACACACTAAATGAGGAAGTGTCAGGAAATTAAACTGTGCATGTTTTTTCAGATTGTACTTAATTTATTTTGACAAAATTCAGAATGAGCATTTACCTTTCTTATTCTTTGCTGATTAATAAGCATGTGATCGTGGAGGAAACGGTGTAATGTTTTGGAAGATTTTGTCCATAAAATTGAATGTCAATATTTTAATTATCATATTTGTACTCTTCAATCGGTAGTAATTTATCAATTTCTATGAAAAAAGCTCTTATTACAGGTATTACAGGACAAGACGGCGCTTACCTAGCCGAGTTATTGCTAAGCAAGGGGTATGAGGTTCATGGTATTAAAAGAAGAAGTTCTCTTTTTAATACGGAACGTATTGATCATTTGTATCAGGATCCACATGAGAAAGGTGTACGTTTTAAACTGCATTACGGAGACCTTAGTGATTCAACCAACGTAATCCGTATCATCCAGGAAATTCAGCCAGATGAGATCTATAACTTGGGAGCTATGTCTCACGTACGTGTAAGTTTTGACGAACCTGAATACACAGCTCAAGTAGATGGAATTGGTACATTACGTATCCTGGAAGCGGTGCGGTTGTTGGGTCTGACTAAAAAGACTAAGATTTATCAGGCATCTACCTCCGAACTATATGGTGGTGTACAAGGACATGCGCAATCTGAGGCTACACCTTTCTATCCTCGTTCTCCTTATGCTGTAGCAAAGTTGTATGGTTACTGGATTACAGTAAACTATCGTGAAGCATATGATATGTATGCTTGTAATGGTATTTTATTTAACCACGAATCACCATTACGTGGTGAAACATTCGTAACACGTAAGATTACACGTGCAGCTGCTCGTATTGCTTTAGGATTTCAGGATAAATTATATTTAGGAAACCTGGATGCACAACGTGACTGGGGACATGCCAAAGACTACGTTGAGGCAATGTGGTTGATATTACAACAAGAAAAGCCTGAAGATTTTGTTATCGCAACTGGTGTTACTACCCGCATTCGCGATTTCGTACGTATGGCATTTGCAGAAGTGGGTATTGAACTGGATTTCAAAGGAGAAGGTATTGATGAGAAAGCCTATGTAGCGTCTTGCTCTAATCCTGAATATCAACTGCCAATTGGCAAAGAAATAGTTGCCATTGATGCTAAATATTTCCGTCCTACAGAAGTAGATCTGTTATTGGGAGATCCTACAAAAGCAAAAGAAAAATTAGGCTGGAAACTGAAATATGATTTACCTGCATTGGTAAAAGATATGATGGATGCTGATATTGCATTGTTCAAACGCGATCAGCTATTAGCTTCTGAAGGTCATCGTGTATTGAACTACCACGAGTAATATAATCTATAAGTTATAAGATAGTATCTCTTTAATCGGGCTTATCTGCATGCAGATAAGCCCGATTGTTTTTCTGCCATTATGACACAGCTATCAGCGTTGTCTGATTTTTGTGATTGCATTGAATAACCAAGCAAACTGTTTTTATTAATCTCTTGCTATTGTCTATGATGGAAGTAACTGCCAGTAATCAATTGAAAAAACTTATAATTGTTGGAGATCGGGTATTAATTAAGCCCAAAAGCCCAACAGACAGAACCACAAGTGGATTATATTTACCTCCGACTGTTCAGGAAAAAGAAGATGTACAGAGTGGCTATGTTGTAAAAGTAGGTCCTGGTTATCCAATTCCGGCTGTTGCAGAAGATGAGCCATGGAAACAAACAGATGAGAAAATCAAATATCTTCCTTTACAGGCTCAGGAAGGAGATGTAGCTATTTATCTGCAGCGCAACGCTATTGAAGTTGTATATCAGGATGATAAATATGTAATTGTACCTCAATCTTCTATTCTAATGTTAGAGCGTACTGAAGATTTATTTGATTAAAACAAGGTATATATTGAAGACACTGTCATTCTTACGATCTATAAAATAAAAAAGCCTTCAATCACTTGAAGGCTTCTTTATTTTATAAAAGTATTCTTTATCGTACTAATCGATAGAAATCCAAGCCAATTGCAAAAGCCATTAAGCCAAAGAGGAGTACCATGCCAAAGCGAAGAGCTACCTCCATGAATTTCTGAGATGGAGCGCGTCCTGCTATCATTTCATATAACAAGAATACCACATGTCCTCCATCAAGTACCGGGATTGGAAGGAAGTTCATAAATGCAAGTACCATCGAAAGAGTTGCTGTCAGACTCCAGAATTTTTCCCAGTCCCAGATACCTCCATATAATTTACCAATAGAGATAAAGCTACCTAAAGAGTTGGTAGGAGATAACTCGCCTCTAAAGATCTTTCCAAACGCTTTCAGTTGATTTCCGATTACTTCGAATGCTCTGGCTGGGGCTTTGGCAAAAGCTTCCCCAAAGCTATAATCTATAGTAGCAGTTTCAATATCTTGTTTTGGGATAAACCCTAATACGCCAGTTGTATCCAGTTGAGTAGTAGACTCTCTTATTGTACCTTTATGGTTAATGGTAAATGTAACGGTTTTACCTTTATTAGCCTTCAGCGTTTCCTGAAGTTCATCAAAGAAACGGATAGGAGTACCATTTACTTTTTCGATCTTATCTCCTGACTGCAATCCGATTTTCTGAGCAGGGCTTTCTTTTGCTACAGGATCTTTGCCTTTCATCTGAAGAATCAGACGAGCAAGAAAACCTGGTTGCTCAACGGGAGGAACTGTATCCACAGTGAAAGTCATCCGAGGGAAGATGAAATTCTGAGGACTCTTCTTATTGGATAGATCATTTAACAGTTTATCTGGAACCTGAAGGTCAATTAATTGTCCCTTACGTTCAACAGTATAGTAACTTCCTGAGTTTAAAAGCGATTTGGAAATATCAGAGAAGTCTTCAAATGTCTGTCCATTTAACTTTACTATTTTATCACCTGTACGTAGTCCCATGTTCTGAGCAACAGGACCTGCCACAATGCCATATTTCAATGCTTTTGTTGGAATATATTGCTCTCCATAAATTAATAACAGGAAGCCAAAGATTACAATGCCGGTGATGACATTGACAATAATTCCACCCATCATAACAATCAAGCGCTGCCATGCTGGCTTGCTACGAAACTCCCAAGGTTGGGGTTCACTTGCCATCTGCTCTGTATCCATCGACTCATCCATCATACCTGCAATCTTAACATAACCACCTAAAGGCAGGGGTGATAACAGGTATTCTGTTTCACCATGACGAACACTAAATATTTTAGCAGGTAAGAATTTCAAACCAAACATTTGAGGAGGTAAGCCTAAGGCAAATTGCTCCACACGCATTTTAAACCATTTGGCAGTCAAGAAATGCCCCAACTCATGTACGCCTACCAGAATGGATAAACCCAACAATAGCTGGGCAATCATTACTACTACATCCATTTAAATTTCAGTGCTAAATTTGATATGTGAAATTACTATATTGAATTAGAAATAAATACTCGTTTTTTATTTGAGAATGCGCATCTGTAAGATTCATATCAGTTCTTCTATTCTATATCTTTCTATATTGAAGACGAATGATAATCAGAAAGATTGTAAAACTTTACACTGTAAGAGGTTCAGATGCTATCCGTCTGGCTTCTTTATCTGTATGGATATAGTCGTCCAATGTCGGATTGCCAATATACGGTACTTTAGCCATACAACGAATAATCCAGTCAGATATTTCCAGAAATCCTATTTCCTCTCTCAAAAATGCTGCCACGGCCACTTCATTAGCTGCATTCACGATACAAGGCATATTACCACCTTTATCTAATGCGTCAAAAGCTAGTTGAAGATTTATAAATGTCTTTTTGTCAGGCTCTTCGAAGGAAAGAGTCGGATAGCTGGCAAAGTTAAACCGTGGAAAATCCGCAGAAAGTCGTTTAGGATAACCTAATGCGTATTGAATAGGAAGTTTCATATCCGGTAAGCCCATTTGTGCCTTGAGGCTACCATCCTGAAACTGTACCAATGAGTGAATAATGGATTGCGGATGAACTACCACATCTATCTGAGATGCAGCTATACCAAATAACCATTTAGCTTCAATAACCTCAAGTCCCTTGTTCATAAGAGTTGCTGAATCAATGGTTATTTTAGCTCCCATATCCCAGTTAGGATGTTTGAGTGCCTGAGCTTTGGTTACTGTACGTAGGAAGTCTCTGTCTTTGCCTCGAAACGGTCCTCCTGACGCTGTTAAAATAATCTTCTCAATGGGATTGTGCCATTCACCAGCCAGACATTGAAAAATGGCTGAGTGTTCAGAATCAACTGGATAAATACTCACTCCTTTTTCACGTGCTAGCTGAGTAACCAGTTCACCTGCTACAACCAAAGTTTCTTTATTGGCAAGAGCAATAGGTTTGCCTGCTTCAATAGCTTTTATGGTTGGGATCAATCCTGCATAACCTACCAAGGCTGTTAATACAATGTCAACACTTTCCATCTGAACTACAGACGCCATAGATTTGGCACCTGCATATACCTTAACCGGATGGTTAATTAAGGCTGCAGCTACTTTCTCGTAAAAGTCTTCATTACAGATAACAACTACATTAGGCTGAAACTGTATCGCTTGTTGAATCAGTAAATCTGCATTATTCTGTGCTGTTAATACTTCTACTTCAAATGATTCTGGATTGGCCTGAATTACCTCCAATGCCTGTGTGCCAATAGATCCTGTTGAACCCAAGATAGCAACCCGTTTTTTTTGAATATCCATAATAGGGAACCGAGCTTTTAGGGATGTAATTGCTCAGTAATATATATGATTTCTTTTACTCCTGTATTTCCTAATGCTTAATTGATTCTGAATTTTACCAGTTCATCAGCCAGTTTCCGATCATTGGATAATCGGGGAACTTTATTCTGTCCACCCAGTTTACCCTGGGATTTCATGTAATTACGGAATGCATCTGGTTGTAAGGCAGTAATTTTTAGGGTTTGTAATATACTACCTGAAATCAGATCTTTGTAATATACGTTTAGTTGAACTAATTTCTGATCTATATCTCTGGCAAACGCATTCATATCCTGTGGTGGTTTAGCAAATTCTACAAACCATTCATGATAAGGTAATTGATCTCCATCAGGTGTTACCATTGGGGCTACTGTAAATTCAATCAGCTCTACTTCCGGATGTTTTTGCATTGCATATTGCATTGCTTTTTCTACTTCTTCTCCTATCACATGTTCTCCAAATGCTGAGATAAAATGTTTGATACGGCCAGATACGATAATACGGTATGGATTTTTGGAGACAAACTTGATCGTATCACCTACATTGTATCCCCATAAACCTGCATTATTGTTTACAATCAATACATAGTTTTTACCTAGTTCAACATCTGCAATGCTTAGACGAGTGGGATTTGTATTGAAAAACTCTTCTGCTGGTATAAATTCATAGAAGATTCCACTATTCAATAACAATAATAGCCCCTCATGTACTTGTTTATCCTGGTAAGCAAAAAAGCCTTCTGAGGCAGGGAACATTTCTATGGAATCTATTTTCTTTCCAATAGATTCAAAAATCTTAGCCCGATAGGGCTCAAAATTTACACCACCATATACAAACAAAGAGAAGTTAGGAAAGATATCTTTGATAGGTTTGCCTGTTTTGGCTATGATACGATCAAAATACATCTGTACCCAAGGTGGAATACCAGATATCAATGACATATCTTCTGATAACGTTTCTCCAATAATTGTATCGAGTTTTATTTCCCAATCCTCAATACAATTGGTTTTATAACTAGGGAGTTGATTGGTACGCAGATAGCCTGGAACATGATGGTTAACTATACCTGAAAGCCTACCTGTTGGGATAGCACCTGACATATCCAGAATTGGACTACCTGACAAAAATATCAGTTTGCGATCCAGAAAGTCTGCTTTACCAGTTTCATGCACATAGGTCAATAATGCATTTCTGGCAGAGTTAATATGATTGGGAATAGATTCCTTTGATATGGGAATATACTTCACCCCAGAAGTTGTACCTGATGTTTTGGCAAAATACAGAGGTTTACCCCTCCAGAGAATATCTGACTTACCTTCTTTTACTTGCTGAATATAAGATTTAATATCTTCATAATCCCGTACAGGGACCTGACGTTTAAAATCTTCATACGTACGAATGGAAGAAAACCCATGTTCTTTTCCAAAAAGTGTATCTTTTCCTCCTGCAAGCAGTGACTGAAAAACTGCATTCTGTGATTCTACTGGTGCCGCTGCCCACCGATTTTGTGCTTTTACAACGGATGAGGCAAATGGCTTTGCTAAAAATGAACGAATTCCCATGCGGTAAAAATACACCTTTTTCAATTACTGTTTTATATTTCTACATTTAGATACAATTTTATCTGTAAGCCATCAGTCTGCATTGTATGTTAAATCATAAGTATGTAAGAACTCTCTTAGTGGGAGGAATTTTATGTTTGTTAATGATTTCGTGTAAAGAAAAGAAAGACAGTCGAGTCGTTATACAACAGAAATTAACTCCTTTACATAAGTTAAAAGAACAGCCTATGCCAGGAGAATGGCTGGCAGAACACAAAGAAACCTATCAGTCTTTTGAAACCTATGTGAACAAAAAGCCCACTCGTCTGGATGGTGGGCGGGACAAGATCTATATTATGCGTATTGGGACATTTTCTCCCACAGAATTACAAATCGTTTCAAAAACAGCCCAATATCTCTGGTTATTTTATGGACTTCAAGTAAAGTATGTGTCTGTGCCTGAGAATGCCAACTTTCTGAAAGACTCAAGAGAACGGGAAGATACAGGTATACAACTAAGTGCCAGTCTGATTCTCAATGACGTGTTAGCTCCTGTGCTACCTGGTGATGCCGCTGTTTTAATCGCATTTACAACCTATGATTTGTATCCCCGACCAGATTGGAACTATGTCTTTGGTTTAGCATCTTTGAAAAAACGTGTGGGTGTATGGTCTATTAATCGCTTTGGATGTGCTGATAATCCTAAAGAATTTGATCAGGTGTTTCAGCGTACAATCCGGACTGCATCATGAAATTGGACATATGTTTTCTATTAGACATTGTGTCAAATATGAATGTTGTATGAATGGGAGTAATAACAAGTTTGAGATGGATGGGCGTCCTACTTATTTTTGTCCGGAATGTTTGCGAAAATTGTGTTGGAATCTAAAGCAGGATGAAAAACAGCATTTGACAAGGGTTCGTAGTTTTTGGGTAAATGAAAAAAACTATGAACTGGTCCGGTTTTATGATAGGAGTATAGTGGCTATTACAGAAGATTGAAAAGATTATCGGATTTTCCTGTAGACTTTTTCTGTTGTAAATAAATCTTCTTTGATTAGTTTCTTAAATTCCTTTCGACTTGGATTGATAGATGTGAAAGTATAGCTGGAGCTATCCTGTTCGTATGTTGTCACTTTCACGGGTGTGATTTGTTCAATATCTGTGGTGATGGAATCTTCTGCATATAAGTAGCTCACAAGAAGATAATCCTTTTTAGGTGTCAGTCGCATTACTTCCCAACCAGATGGTTCAACTGGAGTATTGATAAAGTAGGAACCTTTGTAGTAGCGAAGTACAGTAGGTGCAGAAAGTTTAAGAATTGTGTCAGAGATTTGTGTAAAACAAAATAGAGTATCTGCAACAAAATATGCTTTGGTCAAACCTTCTTCTTTGGTAATATAGGAAAGTAAAGCTGTGTTATTTAAATTTTTTACCGAATCAGGAAGATCCAAATCCCTGCGATGCTGTTTTAGAAAGAATCGGGATACTGAAAGGATTGAATTGGAATATACTTGCAAAAAAGTAGTATCCGAATAAAAGCCTGAAGAATCCTGAGAAATATGAATCTTCTGATTCATATAAGTACCTTGAATTTTTTTGCCAAACTCCGTTGTGTTTTTGACATCTGCTGGTTGTGGCTGGTCAAAGAGTGTTTGCGTTTGTGACGATTCGAGTTCTCCGCAACTGCTAAAGATTGTAAGTAATACAAAAGCTATTAATGACGTTTTCATAGGTAGTTAGCGTTGTAGCAAAAGATATACATTTTCAAATTTTAATACCTTTGAGATTAGTAGGTAACCTATGTTTAATTGAAAAAATCAGGAAAGAGAGGATATGCGAGATGATTCGGAATAGGGGATAATCCAACCAAAATCTAGCTTATAGTTTTTCCGTCTTTCTTTCTATTGCATAATTTTTGATTCTATGTCAGAAAAGAGTTAGTTTACAGTATGTTTGTTTTGTCTGAACCCTAATGAAAACATTAAAAACAGTTTTGTTAAGCTTAGGCTCGGGAGTATTTGGAGCCTTTTTGTTTCAGCACTTGGGAACTTCTCCTACTCCGGTTCTACCAGAAAATACTACTTCTGTAATGCGAACTGTCAGTCAGGCCTATACTAATTCACCGATAAATGCTGACTTTGTGGCAGCATCTGCTGCCAGTACATCCAGTGTAGTATTTATTAAAACCACTTCAACCATTGCCAATCAGTATGATATGTTTGACTGGTTTTTTGGTGGCGGAGGTCGCGAACAAAAAGTTTCTGGTTCCGGGTCTGGAGTAATTTTTACAGCAGATGGATATGTAGTAACCAATAACCACGTAATTGAAAATGCGAACTCTATTGAGGTAGTACATAATAAACGATCTTACAAAGCCAAGATGATTGGTACTGACCCGTCTACAGATATTGCTGTGTTAAAAATCGAAGGAAAAGGATTACCTGCTATTAAGTTAGCCCATAGCCGGGATGTACAGGTAGGAGAATGGGTACTGGCTGTTGGTAATCCGTTTAACCTTACTTCTACGGTAACAGCTGGTATTGTAAGTGCAAAAGGTCGTAATATTGGTATTTTGGGTAGTCAGTTTCCTATTGAGTCTTTTATTCAGACAGATGCGGCCATTAATCCTGGTAATAGTGGGGGGGCATTAGTGAATATCAAAGGAGAATTAATTGGTATTAATAGTGCAATTTTATCACGTACAGGTAGCTACACAGGTTATGGTTTTGCTGTTCCTGTAGATATTGTAAACAAGATATTTAATGACCTTGTGAAATACGGAGAAGTGCAGACTGGCTTCCTGGGAGCAGAAGTCTCAGACATCAATAGCCAAACAGCTGAAAAGTATGCTCTGAATGATTACTCTGGTGCCGTCGTGACATATCTTGAAACTGGTTCTGCAGCAGAAAAGCTGGGATTACGTAAGGGTGATGTGATTCTGAAAGTAAATGGACAGACTATAAATAGTAAGGCTGAGTTTGATGAACAGTTGAGTTTCTATCGTCCGGGAGATAAAATAACGGTGACGTATCGTAGAGGTAATGATACCAAAGAAGGACAACTGACGCTAACAAATCGGGAAGGTACTACAGGTTTATTGAAACATGAAACCTATAAAGCAGAATCGCTGGGTGCAGAGTTGGAAGCTTTGTCTAAAGTTGAGAAGGATAAGTTTCGATTACAAAATGGGGTACGGATTGTGAAAATTACAGGACGTGGCGTGTTGAGTCAGTTTGATGAAGGATTTATCATCACTTCCATTAACCGTCAGCCCGTAAACGCACCGAAAGATGTGGTTGACATGATGGGAAATGTAAGAGGTCGTTTGATTATTGAAGGATTAGACCCTTCCGGTGAGAGAGTCACTTATCAGATGTATTATTAAATATGTAGTAGGAAGATAATAAAAGAACCTGTCTCTAACGGACAGGTTTTTTTATTATAGATATAAAAATTTACAAATAAGTGAAAATGTATTGTGGTCTTCTATAAGATGATTAATTTGCTGAAAATGAGTTTAATAAAACTATCAACTTTTATTAAACTAGTATTTATTTTTGATGAATTATTATTCTTTTTATCCTCGGAGCAGAAAAGGTTACTATAAGTCCAACACTAATTGCACTTTTTTGTAAGAAAGATTGTTTGCGTAAATCATACAGATATAGCTTTATTCATATTCTCTCCACTTATCATCGATTTATGAAAAGATTTTTAGTATCTGGTTGGATTCTATTATGCTCTTTTTGTTTACTACCTGATCTGGGTTATTCGCAATCGAATAACCAAAATATGACGTTAGATGAATGTATTAAGTATGCATTGCAGAATGAACCAACTCTTCAGCAACAAAAAATAGCAGAACAAATCACCCAGAAAGATGTACAGATTAATCTGGCAGATTGGTATCCACAAATAAACTTCAATTATGACATTACCCATTATATTAAGCTGCAAACGAATATTATTCCCGATGCAGCTACTGGCCAAAGGCGGGCAGTACAATTTGGTCTGAAAAATAATTCCAATCTTATCTTTTCTGCTACACAAACAATATTTAACAATAATCTGAGATTAGCTTCACGAACTGCACCAGTACTTCGACAGCAGGCTTCTCAGAATGTTACCGCATCCAAAATAGATGTAGTAGTTAATGTGAGTAAGGCATTCTTTGATCTGTTCATCACAATGGATCAACTTTCTATCCTGGATGAGGATATTGTACGGCTGGAAAGAAATTTGAGAGATACCTATAATCAATACGAAAGCGGTATCACAGATAAGATAGACTATAAAAGAGCTACTATTGCTTTAAACAGTGCTCGTTCACAAAAGAAAGCTGCCCAGGAAAGTATTATTTATAAGACAGCTGTATTAAAACAAACCATCGGATACCCTGCTGAAAATGATTTGGTGGTAGCATTTGATACAGCTAGTTTACGGCAAGCGGCCATTGTTGATACACTTCAAACATTGGAACCTGTGAACCGGATTGAATATCAACAACTACAAACTGCTCTTAAGCTACAGGAGACCAATCTATCATATTACCGCTGGGCCTTCTTACCTACTCTGTCAGCCATATTTACGCATGATTTTCTATATCTTAATGATAATATATCTGATTTATACAATAGGTCCTATCCATACACTTATTATGGGCTTCGACTTTCTGTTCCCTTATTTCAGGGTTTTAAACGGCTTCGTAATGTACAAAAGGCTGAATTGCAGATCCGCAGTTTTGACTGGCAGCAGAAAGGTTTGAAAAATCAAATCAATTCAGAGTATAGATTAGCCCTAGCCAATTATAAAAGTGCAGTAAGTGATTGGAAGGTGCTTGAAGAAAATGAAGAGATCGCCCGGGATGTTTACAATACTGTTAATCTTCAGTATAAGGAAGGAATAAAACAATATCTGGAGGTTATTGTGGCAGAAACAGACTTGCGTAGTGCACAGTTAGACGCCAGAAATGCGTTGTTGCGGGTCATTTCCAGCAAATACGATCTTTTACGTGCTATGGGTAGTGTCCCATACAACGAATAAATACTATCTGTTACATGATTCAAAATCTATCTACTATTCATGAAACGTTTATCCATTCTTTTTTTTAATATATTTTTAGTAGGACTTTTCTCATGTGGGAAAAAAGCAGCCACAGAGGGAGCTAAACCAGATGCTGCCATACCTGTAACTGTTCAGGTTGTACAGGAAGGAGATCCAATCTACTATGATAATT
Organism: Xanthocytophaga agilis; assembly: GCF_030068605.1. Taxonomy (NCBI): domain Bacteria; kingdom Pseudomonadati; phylum Bacteroidota; class Cytophagia; order Cytophagales; family Rhodocytophagaceae; genus Xanthocytophaga; species Xanthocytophaga agilis. The sequence goes on along the minus strand of NZ_JASJOU010000007.1, from coordinate 146,254 downwards.
TTCCAGGCACAATTGTCGCACTTAATGAGGTAACTTTACTAGCACAGGTAAATGGGTATGTGACAGGTATCTTTTTTAAAGAAGGAGAAGTAGTTAAGAAAGGACAAAAGCTCTATGAAATTGATCGTATCCGTTATCAGGCAGCTTATGATCAGGCATTAGCCAACTTACGAATTGCAGAAGCCAATGTGGAAAAAGCTCAGCGTGATGCAGATCGCTATAACCGATTATTAAAACAGGATGCTGTAGCACGTCAGATTGCTGAAAATGCTGAAACTGATTTACGAAATGCACAATTACAGGTAACGTCTGCACAAGCTAATCTGACCACTGCCCGTACTAATCTTTCCTATTCTGTTATCCTTGCTCCATTTACAGGTACCATTGGAATTTCTCAGGTAAAGATGGGAGCATTAGTGAATCAGGGACAAACATTGTTGAATACAATATCCTCTGATGACCCGATGGCCGTTGACTTTGAAGTAGATGAAAAAACAATGGTGCGTTTCTACAACTTGCCTAAACAAAAGACTGCCAGTGATTCTACATTCCGGCTGGTATTGCCTGGAGGTATAAAATATGATACGCCAGGACAGTTGTCAGTTATAGACAGAGCTGTTAATCCACAAACAGGGACTATTCGAATCCGTTTACAGTTTCCGAATACTAAACACCTGTTGAGAACGGGAATGAGTTCAACTGTACAGGTGCTCAACAAATCAGGTAAACGCCAACTGCTGGTTCCTTCTAAATCGGTTATAGAGCAGATGGGTGAATATTTTGTCTATGTGATTAAGGATAATAAGGCTGAGCAACGTAAAGTCTCTTTGGGGGCAGTATTACAGGATCAGACAATTATTACCACCGGATTGAATGCAGGAGAACAGATAGCTGTGGAAGGAATTCAGAAACTTAAAAATGAGGCCCCTGTCCAGACGCAGCCTGCTAAAACAGCCTCCCGATAAGATATATATTTAGGATACTTCTTTCAAAGGGTATCCTTTCATTTTTTAGCCTCTTTTGTTCTGCTGATAAAGTAGAAAGAAGATTTTATGGACAAACATTAACGCCTAAGTCACGATTTATATGATTGCTGATGTATTTATAAGACGCCCCCAAACAGCTATAGTTGCTTCTATTGTTCTTTTATTGGTTGGGATACTGGCTTTGATCAATTTGCCAGTGAGCCAGTATCCGGAAATTACTCCACCTGTAGTACAGGTGACGGGTACATTTACAGGGGCCGATGCTCAAACTGTTGAACAAACTGTGGCTACACCTATAGAATCTCAGGTGAATGGTTCGCCAGGTATGGCTTATCTGTCTACCAACAGTACCAGTGACGGACGGATGACGATGAACGTTACCTTTGAAGTTGGTACGAATATAGACATTGCCACTTTGGATATACAGAACCGGGTAAGTGTAGCGACGCCTCAATTACCAGATGAAGTACGTCGGTTAGGTTTGACTGTTCGGAAACGGAATCCAAGTATTTTGATGCTAGTTGCATTGTATTCTCCCAAAGGGAGCCATAATGTGCCCTTTACAGATAATTATACTAATATTTATATAAAAGATGCCTTGTTACGGGTAAAAGGGGTGGGGGATATCTTTACACGAGCTGATGATTTCAGTATGCGTATCTGGTTACAGCCAGACAAGCTGGCTCAGGTAAATATGACAGCTACAGATGTACTTAATGCGTTGAGAGAGCAAAACGTACAGGTAGCAGCCGGATCAGTGGGTGTGCCACCTCAGAAAAATACACAAACTTTTGAATATACAATTTATGTGAATGGACGTCTGGCTCGGTCTGAAGAGTTTGAGAAGATTATTGTGAAGAGTGATCCTCAGAGAGGAGCTTTGGTTTATCTGAAAGACATTGCACGTGTACAACTAGGAAAGTTTAACTATGCCAGTAACTCATTTGTAGATGGTCGTCCTGCTTCTTACCTGCTGGTATATCAGGCTCCTGGAAGTAACTCATTGGAGACCGCCAAGGGTGTATACGCAGCTATGGAAGAATTAAAGAAATCTTTTCCTGCAGATGTAGATTACGTAGTGCCTTTTGAAGCAGTGTCTGTGGTAGAAGTTTCAATTGACGAAGTAGTACATACACTGGTAGAAGCATTGATTCTGGTGGTAATTGTGGTATTTCTGTTCCTGCAAAGCTGGCGAGCAACCTTGATTCCTATATTGGCTATTCCAGTATCTATTGTAGCTACGTTTGCCATGTTTATTCCATTGGGATTCACAATCAATACACTAACGCTATTCGGTCTGGTACTGGCAATTGGTATTGTGGTGGATGATGCTATTGTGGTGGTAGAGGCTGTGCAGCATTATATTGATGAGGAGGGACTTTCACCTAAAGAGGCTACAGTAAAGGCCATGAAAGATATTTCAGCACCTGTTATTGCCATTGCATTGATTCTGGCCGCTGTATTTGTCCCTGTTGGATTTATACCTGGTATCGTGGGCCGATTGTATCAGCAGTTTGCGATAACTATTGCTGTCTCTGTATTGATTTCTGCATTTGTCGCATTATCACTAACACCTGCCCTTTGTTCATTATTCCTAAAACCCATGAAGTTAGATCAAAACTCTCGTGGGTTAAATAAGTTCTTCTATAAGTTTAACCAATGGTTTGGACGTACTACCAATCGATATGGGCAAGGTGTACAGAAAACCATTCAGTATGGACGCTATGCACTTATCTTGTTACTATGTCTGTTTGTGGGTACAGGAGTTTTATTTGTAAATAAGCCAACAGGTTTTATTCCTGTAGAAGACGAAGGAAGGATTATTATTACGTTTGAATTACCTGATGCTTCCTCTTCTTCCCGCACGGTGGCTATATTGAAACAGATGATGGGAATCTTGAAAGAGACAGAAGGCATTGCTCACTTTGCTGGTCTGGGTGGATTGAACGTAGTAAACTTCTCATCTAAATCCAGTAGTGGTACTGTGTTCTGCCAGCTGAAGCCTTGGGCCGATCGAAAAGCCGACTCATTACAGGCAGGTGCTTTAATTGGTACGTTACGGAAGAAATTTGCTGCTATTCAGGAGGCAAACATTGTTGTAATTCCACCACCTCCTATCCCTGGGTTAGGGCAGACCGCTGGTTTTACTTTTGTATTAGAGCAACGACAAGCTACACAGGATATCAAAGAGTTTGAACGAGTGCTGCAGCAGTTTCTGGCAAAAGCAAATCAGCGTCCGGAAATCAGTCGGGCATTTACTTTTTTCACTGCCCGTACACCTGGTTATCAGGTAACTGTAGATCGGGAAAAATGTAAAAAGTTGGGAGTCGCAGTTTCAGATGTATTTAGCACTATGCAAACGTTTATGGGAAGTGCCTATGTCAACGACTTTACATTATATGGGCGTAACTTCCGGGTAGTCGCACAGGCAGATACATCCTACAGAGGTACCATCGAAGAGTTAGGAAGATATTATGTGCGTAGCCAGAGTGGAGAGATGGTGCCACTAAGTACATTGACCTCCTATAAAGTTGTAGAAAGCGCACCTCTCATTTCCCATTTTAATTTGTTCCGGTCTGCGGAAATCAATGGTGAATCTGCTCCTGGATTTAGTAGTGGACAAGCTATTGAAGCACTAAGAGAAGTAGCTGCCGAAGTATTGCCTGTTGGATATGGATATGAATTTTCTGCTTTAAGCCGGGAAGAAATCGCTGCAGGATCAAGCACCATTTATATATTTGGTTTATCTATCTTGTTTGTATTCCTGTTTTTAACTGCCTTGTATGAAAGCTGGTCTGTTCCCTTTTCCGTCTTGCTGGCAGTACCTATTGGTGCATTTGGCGCTATATTGACTCTTACTTTCTCTTCGCAACTTACCAACAATGTGTATGCACAGATTGGATTGATTACCCTGATTGGCCTGGCTGCCAAAAATGCCATTCTTATTGTGGAGTTTGCGAAAGAAAGGGTAGATGCAGGCATGGAAGTTGTTAAAGCTACTTTAGAAGCAGCACGATTGCGGTTACGCCCTATTGTGATGACCTCTCTGGCTTTTATTCTGGGGGTATTGCCACTGGCATTCTCATCAGGGGCAGGGGCAATGGCTCGCCGTACTATTGGATGGACTGTGTTTGGGGGTATGTTGTCTGCAACTTTGCTGGCTATCTTTTTCGTGCCGGTATTGTATGTCACCATTACAAAGCTTGCTTATGGTAAGAAGAAATTGGCAGAGATGCAGGCTCAGAGATCATCAGAAGATAATCCATCAGAGGGCAGACACTAAGCTTTATAAATCTTTATAAATCAGGTTTTTATTATAAGAGTTGAAGTTGAATGTTGACAGCCAGTAACTTGTGGAGAGGAGGAGAGTTATTTAAGCATTTATCATACATTCATCTGGAGTTATAGAAACCTTGACTTAATTTTGTTCGTAAATGATATATAACTTATCCTTAGGACATTATGCGGAAGATATTTTATTTGATTGGCTTATTTCTAATGGTGGCAGGGCTGGCAATAGGACAGCAGAAAAGCACTAAAACGCAAAAGAAAACAACCACTGCTACAAAAGTTAAAACTAAAACCAGTGAGGCGAAGAGTACAGCTACAGCAGTAAAGGATTCTTTGACGTTTGAGTACAAAGAAGTAAAAAAAGATACCTTACGAAATGTGAAAGTTAAAGGATTTGTTCCTCCGGAATTTCCAGGTGGCAAAGATAAAATGAATGAGTTTTTATCTCAGAATATGAAGTATCCGGAAGAGGCAAGAAAAGATAAAGTAGAGGGAGATGTATTTGTTCGGTTTATGGTAAAAAAAGATGGCACTATTACTACTCCTAAAGTGATTAGTGGACTAGGAGCAGGATGTGACCAGGAAGCTGTTCGCTTGTTAACTGTAATGCCTAAATGGAATCCTGGTAAAAAAGATGACGAACCTGTAGATATGCCTTATACTATGTATATTCACTTTGTGTTGAACTAATAGTAATATTAAGATATGAAAAGCCTAGAAGCAATTCCAGGCTTTTTCTTTTACGTTTCTGTGTTGATCTATTCCTCAACTTTTGTTGACATAGCTATATCCTTTTGAGCATCTAAAGAGTCAAGCCTTGATACAAGAGATGAGCGTATCGCTGTATAAGCATCTGGGCCTAGTGCCAATCGCAATGGCGCTGGAGTTACATCCACTGAGTCAATAATTGCTTGAGCTGTCTTTTCCGGATCGCCTGGAATGGGAAATGCATTGTTTTGAATCAGACGGCGTACTTCTCCTGCTGGCGTTTGTGCATATACTTCCATAGGAGTCGCGCTATCCATGTTGCTTACAAATCCATTTCTAAGTGCTCCTGGCTCTACTATTGTCAAACCGATATTAAATATAGAAATCTCTTTAGCTACAGTTTCTGCAAATCCTTCTATACCCCATTTAGTCATATGATAATACCCATAATTAGGGTAAGTAGCTTGCCCACCGGCTGATGAAAGCTGTATAATACGTCCTTCTCCCTGAGCACGGAGATAGGGAAGTGCTGCCCGAATTATCTGAATAGATCCCATAATATTTGTTTCTATCTGCTTTCGTATCTGGTCATCGCTAGCCTCTTCTACTGAACCAAAAAGTCCATAGCCAGCATTGTTTACAATAACATCAATTCGACCCAAAGCATTGAAGGCATCCTGCATAACCTGATGTATAGCAGGTATATGTGTTACGTCCAGTTGGGCTATCCAAAGCCGATCACCATACTCCGCTTTAAGATCATCAAGAGCATGTGTTTTTCGCAATGTTGCAGCTACTCGATCTCCTCGTTTGAGTAATTTCTCTGTCAGCGTTCTTCCCAATCCTGCTGAACTACCAGTAATGAACCATGTTCTCATTTCTTTTGTAAGTTTAATTGTGATTATTTACAAAAGTAAAGAATGCCTTTCGAAGACAACTGACACCATTCAAACCAACAATGACGAAAATCAAACCTGACGTAGAGACGAAGGCGTCATCTGGGTGTGTTTGTGAAAGAAATGGGTAAAGTGAGTAGCTTCTTCAAAACCCAGACAATAACCAATCTGATTTATGGGCAGGTTTGTATGAAGCAGCAAGATCCGTGCTTCCTGTATGATGCGTTCATTTATTAGCTGAGTGGTTGTTTTGCCAGTGACCGCTTTTAACGTCCGGTTCAGATAGTTGACATGAACAGCTAACTTATCTGCAAAATCCTGAGCAGTCCGGTATTTTAATTTTTGATGTGATGTAATAACCAGGAACTGTTGAGCAAGTAACTCTCTGAATGATTCTGTTAAACGATTGGCGGCTGAAAAATTAGTATCTGGTATAGACGGTTCCATTCTCAATGCTTCATGAATGAATTCCAGCAAATAGATGAATATTAGTTGCTGTTTATGTAGATATGATGATGAGTATTCTTTAATCATCTTCTTAAATAAGTTACTGAATAGTTCTACCTGTTCGGTATTCAGGTAAAAGAGGGATTGTCCATTCGGATCAAAGACTGTCCAGTCACTTGGCCGCAGATATGTATGTAAGGGCAAAAAATCATCGGTAAAGACACATCCATATCCTTGACATGTACCACTGTGTATTTCCCATTTATAAGGAATCTCACGATTGGTGAATAACAGCGCATACTGCCCTGCTTGTAACATAACTTGTCGGTCACCATATGAATACGTAGCATCTCCACTGATGAGAGTAATTTTATAAAAGTCTCTGCGGCAATAGATAGAAGAAACCTGTGCTGTTTCTCTGGAAAAGTCCTCAATGGAGTAGGCAGCAAAGATATCTTTGGACTGATTAGCGGATGACGAAAGATACTGAAACGGGTAATCCTGTAAGGTCTGCTGTTGAATCATAAGTTGTATAAAAAGACTTAGACATGCAACATAAAAAAAGCCATAGAATAACCATGGCTTAATCTTTATTTCTAACCTATTTTCAACTAGGCTTTTACTAGCTGTCCATATAAGTCAAACTCTGTTGCATCCGTAATGATAACAGTCGCAAAGTCTCCTTGTCGTATATACGTATCTGATGTTGCTTCTACTAGTACTTCATTATCTACTTCAGGTGAGTCATGCTCTGTTCTTCCTATAAAGTAGCCATTTTCTTTACGGTCAAATAAGACTTTGTATGTATGACCTATCTTTGCCTGATTCAAATCATAGGAGATTCCCTGCTGTAGTTCCATGATAGCATCTGTACGTTCCTGTTTGATATCCTCTGGTACATCGTCTTCCATTGTATAGGAATGTGTATTCTCTTCATGTGAATAATTAAATACACCCAGACGGTCAAAACGCATTTCTTCTACAAAGCGATACATTTCTTCAAAGTCCTCTTCTGTTTCTCCCGGATGACCGCTGATCAGTGTAGTACGTAAGGCAATACCTGGAACTTTACTACGAATTTGCTGAATAAGTTCTTCTGTCTTTTTACGGGTAATCCCACGACGCATAGACTTCAACACTTTATTGGATCCATGTTGCAGAGGCATATCCAGGTATTTGCAGATATTGTCACGTTCGGCCATTACATCCAGTATTTCCATTGGAAAGCCAGATGGGTAGGCATATTGAAGACGTATCCACTCCAGCCCTTCTACATCGGAAAGAGCCCGAAGCAAATCTTCAAGACGACGTTTTTTGTACAGGTCTAACCCATAATAGGTAAGATCCTGTGCAATCAGAATAAGTTCTTTGGTGCCACGCTTTACCAGACTTTGTGTTTCTCTAACCAACTGTTCGATCGGCTTGGATATATGTCCTCCACGCATCAGTGGAATGGCACAGAATGAACATGGGCGATCACAACCTTCAGCTATTTTAAGATAGGCAAAGTGAGCAGGCGTAGTAATTAGCCGTTCGCCAACCAGTTCATGTTTGTAATCTGCCTTTAATGTTTTGAGAAGGCGAGGTAGTTCATTGGTACCAAAATACGCATCAACAGTTGGGATCTCTTTTTCCAGATCGTCTTTATACCGATGTGAAAGACAACCAGTGACATAGAGTTTATCAATTAATCCATGTTCCTTGGCGTCAGCGTAACGTAGTATTGTATCAATAGATTCTTGTTTGGCATTGTCTATAAAGCCACATGTGTTAACGATAACAATATTGGCATCGTCTTTTTTCGACTCGTGTGTTACATCAAACTGGTTTGCCCTGAGTTGGGTAAAGATTTCTTCCGAGTCCACGAGATTTTTCGAGCACCCCAACGTCACAATGTTGACTTTGTTTTTTACAGATCCTTTGGTTTTCATTTATGTTTCTGACAAAAGAATGACAGTAAGGAAAGAGTGAGCTTATCTGTCAGAGAAATATGATTTGGTTTTTAGTATTCTGTGAGTGGTTCAACATACCCATTACAGGCATCAACTCTATACTTTTTTACAATTGAGTCTCCTGTGGTTGTTTCCAATGCAATACAATAATATGGATAAGATGTGGTTGCAGGTTCTACTGAGGTTACCTGATATAACTTCTCATGGTATGCATTAACTTGGTTCAAACTATCTTTTATCTCAGAAAGATTCTCTACTATTCTTTCTGCAACACTATCTTTGATTAAAAAAGTTCGATTGGCTATTTGCCAAGGTGATAAAATATATTCATACTTTGTATAACGAAACGTCTTTGCCCACACAATCCGATCATTACCTAACGAAGGGCGTTTCGTTGTATAAAATCTCCCTGTAAAACGAAAACGATGCCAGTCATCAGGTTGTTGCCAATGCTCTTCTGGTATCTTAAGGTCAGATGAGGCTGGCACTATATTTATACAAGTTCCTTCCTTTTCGCAATCATATCCAGATGAATCTACTAGGGAAAGATCTGTTGGTTTCATTCAGTTAGGGCAATCACATGCCCAGCCTACCCACATCATTTCAATTGTTTGCTCCTGCTCTTCCAATGGAGAACAGCTATAGGTGAGAAACAGAAGGCTGAGAATAATATAGGATCTCAATGAGTACTATTTTTCAGGTGCCTTTTGAAAATGAATAAAATAGATTATTTCTTAAATAAAGAATTGACGAAAGCGACTTTATCAAACAACTGAAGATCATCAATTTTCTCTCCTACCCCAATGTATTTTACCGGAATCTTAAATTGGTCTGATATCCCAATTACCACACCTCCTTTGGCCGTTCCGTCCAGTTTGGTAATAGCCAGAGCTGTTACATCAGTAGCTTTGGTAAACTCCTGAGCCTGAATAAATGCATTCTGCCCTGTACTACCATCCAGTACCAGTAGTACTTCATGGGGTGCATCAGGTACTACCTTCTGCATAACGCGTTTTATTTTTGTGAGTTCCTGCATTAGGTTGACTTTTGTGTGTAATCGACCTGCAGTATCTACAATAATAATATCAGCTTTTTGTTCGTTTCCCTGCTTCACCGCATCAAAGGCAACAGATGCCGGATCAGTATTCATGCCATGATCAATTACTGGAATACCTACTCGTTGTCCCCAAAGTTTTAGCTGATCTACTGCTGCTGCCCGGAAGGTATCCGCTGCTCCTAATACCACCTTTTTTCCAGCTTTATGAAATTGAGCTGCCAGTTTACCAATGGTAGTAGTTTTACCTACACCATTTACACCTACTACCATAATCACATAGGGTTTGGTTGTATCCGGTACATCAAAGTTTTTGATATCCTGTGAACGATTCTCTGATAGTAACTTTGCGATTTCGTCTCTTAAAATTGAATCCAGTTCACTGGCATTTAAATATTTATCCTCTGCAACTCTTTTCTCTATACGCTCAATGATTTTGAGGGTTGTAGCAACTCCAACGTCTGATGTCAGAAGTATCTCTTCCAGTTCGTCGAGTACTTCTTCATCCACCTTTGACTTTCCAATAACTGCTTTACCTAGCTTGCTAAAGAAGCTTTCTTTTGTTTTTTCCAGCCCTTTGTCTAATGACTCTTTTTGTTCTTCTTTATTAGGTTTTAAAAAATCGAAAAGTCCCATGTGTATTTTTCAAATTTCAGGTTGCCAGAATAAGCTAATTTTGGAACCGGGTGAATTAATGGCCTAAAATAACAAAAAAAGTCCCAACAAGGGACTTTTTAGATTTGAAATCAAAATGCGCTTAGCGTTTCAGAGCGGCTTGTACTTCTTCAGTAGATACCATCTCTTCTTTAAATGTATAAGCACCAGTTTTTGGTGACTTTACAGCTTTAATGATTTTGACAAAACCTTTGCCATCATTTTTTTTCAGGGTCGCAACAACTTTCTTTGCCATTTCTTTGTAAACGTTAGTAAGATGAAGAGTTAATTGAGTAATCAGAATGCTATTGTTTAGATAAACTTTTCTAAAAACCAGCTAACACGAACGATTACTTGATTTCTTTATGAACCGTTACTTTTTTCAGGAACGGATTATATTTTTTCAACTCGATACGTTGAGTTGTGTTTTTACGGTTTTTAACAGTGATATAACGAGACATTCCTGCAACGCCAGAATCTTTTTGTTCGGTGCATTCCAGAATTACCTGCACACGGTTACCTTTCTTTGCCATTTTTGTAAATATTTTTAATGAATCGAATGCTTTTTAAAACAGGACTGCAAAGTTAAAATAATTTTATCGGAATTTGAAAAATTATGAAGAAAGATTTTTTCTGAAACAAGAAGAAAATTTTAAAAATAGTAAAATGCTGATAGTCAGTTTGATTTTCTATGTGAGAATATTTTTTTAATTTTTTTTTGTCTCAAATATTGCGTTATAAAAAAAAGACCATACTTTTGCAGTCCCATTCAACGACAACAAGTCAAACAATGGAAAGCAAAAAGGAGGCTTAGCTCAGCCGGTTCAGAGCATCTGCCTTACAAGCAGAGGGTCGGGGGTTCGAATCCCTCAGCCTCCACTATATTAACAAAAGGTCTTAGATACTCTCTAAGACCTTTTGTATTTTCTATCACTTTCGTTGCTTTACAAACACTATTTCAATGTATGAACAGCACAGTTTCAGAAATTAAAATACGAGAAAAGCAGCAAAAGGATATAGCTGAATTGCGAACTCTGTTTTTAGAAGTCAGACAGCAAACTTTTGTCTGGATAGATACAAGCGTTTTTACTTTGTTGGATTTCGATAAGGAAACAGAAGGGGAGTATATCTTAGTTGCACTCGCCAAAAATAAAGTCGTTGGATTCATTGCGGTTTGGTTAACAGACAATTTCATTCATCATTTGTATGTGGATAAGAATTATCATAACCTTGGTATTGGGTCCAAATTATTGGACACGATAATAGATAAAATTGGTTTGCCTGTAGGGCTTAAGTGTTTAGAAAAAAATAGAACGGCAATGGCGTTTTATACTAAAAGAGGGTTCACTGAAAAAGTGAGAGGGCTGTCAGATAATGAAGTTTATATTTTTTTGGAATTGTGGCAATAAGAATTCCATTGTCGTACTCAACAACTTTTAGCTGTAAAAATAGTTGGACAAACAAGTGTGATATTTTCCAGTCACCTACATAACTATTATCCCTCATTAAAATTTAATCAGGCACTGTTATTTATGCAATAGAGAGGTCCAATCTACATGGACATTCAGTGTAGTTTTAAATTTTTTCATAATCACTTATTCATAGACATGGAATCTACTATTCAACTAGTATTGGGATTACCTTTTAGATTAAAACTAACAGGTAAACTAACTTATCTGCCAAGAGTTGGCGAAGCTATATTTTTAGGCAAAGAAGGATTTGAAGTTATCTCAGATAAACATCCGGATAAAATAGCAGAGATACGCAATAGAATAGTTGATGTAATTGAGAAAGATGCCAAGCTCGTACTGGTCATAACACACATATACCATGAGTTTGATGAGGGAGGGCAGGATGTATTTATAACCGTTGAAAAATCAGATAAAATAGGAAGAGGGTATAGTGTCTTTGAAGATATTACGGAAACACTACAACTACAAGAAGTCCGGTTATAACCGGACTTCTTCATTTTACAGCTATACACTTTCGAAAAAATGAAACATCCCTTATATTCGAATGGCCTTCAGTCGTTTCTTTACTTATAAATTCTAAGTTTGGAATAGAAACTTATCTGAGACTATAGAATAAGATGCTACATCAGCTTGGAATATATAATACAAAACCCGGTTTGACAGTCCAAGGAACACAAATCGGAGATTTCGTACAGAAGAACTACAGCTACGAAAAAATCAAAGCTCTTATTTCCAGATATGAGTTTTTGGAGCATGAATCCATTCTCATTTTATGCAGTGCAATTATGGCTGGACTAAAGAGCAGGAAATAGATTTCTGGGAGTTTGTTCTCACTAAGAACACCAAATTAGGTATACCTTTTCTCACTCTTGCAAAATCATATTGGGGGAATAGTATAAAGTCATTGCAAGAAGTTTTTCCGTTGTATCTGGAAGCAATACAACGAGAGCCACAACATTACTATTCTTTATCTGAGGAAGATTTTGAGCAACTTAAGAAAGATGCCACTTATAAGTTTCATATTTTGGAAATTGAACTATCTCTATATGAAAATATGTGGAGTAAATCAGAATGGTTAAAAGAGCATTCTCAACTGATTGAGAGATGCAATGGAGATAAAGAAATTCAAGAGATTATTTACAAAAAGAGTGAAAAGATTTTGTATGGCAATTATTTACTTGTTTCTCAATACATAAAAAGTGACTATTTATCCATATATGATAGGATTCAAAGTTGCTCAATAGAATAATTTCAACAATAAACCAGATATGACGTGTATAAGCCTAAACCACCAATTGATCCTGAAGCCTATGCTCGTAAGATTAAAAGTGTGGGAGATTCCAGACGGGAGACTCAAAGAGTTGAAGAGGAGAATAAAAGAAAAGAAGTTCTAAGCAGTCCGAGACCTATAGACGAAGATTTGTCCATTCGAGGTATAGGTCAATTAAAAGTGCAGATTCTCTATATGCCTCCTTTTGAAATAAATTATATCTGGGATATCCGGCAAGAAGAAGAGACCGGCATCCAGACATATTCACTCTATGAGAATGTGCTGATAAGTCGGAAGACGATAGCACCTGGCTATAAAAAGATTCTCATTCCGGCCGTGCAGTTAACCCAATTGTTGGAAAAAATCTATGCTACCAGCATACCTTTCCGTATTACACCTATGAATGGAGTTGGATTAGATGGAACTTTGTATGGCATACATATTTTTGAGAATTTCTTTCGAACAATTAAAGTTTCCTGGTGGGAAGAACCTCAGGATGATTTGGTCGAATTACATAAGTTACTTGCATTACAGATCGAATTATTTAAGAATAGTAAGGATAAGATACTTGTTGTTTGATCCTATTGTCAATTTACATTAATGATAGATTGACAATAGGATATGAACGATGTGTCTATTTTCAATATAGAGTAGTGATTGCGAAATACAGCCTACCGATTTCAGGACCAATCTGAATACGCCTGCTAGAATATAACTGCTGCATACCCACCGTTTCGTGCCATTTTGACTTTAATGTTGTCACCTGCTTTTACAGGTATGGTTTTAGTCCGGTAATCCATTGCCTGGTGATCGGCATTGATACCATCTTCAAAGTAGGTCATTTTATAAGTTCTGCTTTTATCTAAAAAATCCAGATTAAACTGTACATTCCTTTCTTTCTCTTTTCCATTGGCAATGCCTCCAATAAACCATTTGTTTTCTTTGCGTTTAGCTACAACGGCTATTTCACCTGCTATCGCTACCAGTCCCTTTGTTTCATCCCATGTAGTCGGTACAGAGGTGATAAACTCAGTACAATCAGGATTGCGGTAATACAATGTCGGATTATCTGCCAGCATCTGGATACCGCTTTCAAATACGACAAATAGAGCTAACTGGTATGCGCGGGTTCCTATACTGGCTGCATTGGGTCTTTCAGCTCTATAGAGTTCTGGCTGCATACTAATCATAGCTCCGGGAGTATAGTCCATTGGACCAGCTACATTGCGCATAAAAGGCAGAAATAGACTATTGTTGGGAAGTGTACCTTCCATTTGTTCCATACCTCTCACTCCTTCGTAGGAAAGCACGTTTGGATATTTGTATTCCAGTCCCGCAGGTTTAAAAGCACCATGAAAGTCTACAAACAATTCATTTCTGGCAGCTTCTTTAGCCACTGTTTCATAGAAGTTTACCATCCACTGATCACTACGGTCCATAAAGTCGATTTTGACACCTTTTACTCCCCATTCTTTAAACTTCTGAAACAAGTCCATATGATTATGTACCGTTAACCAGGTTAGCCATAATACTATTCCTACATTCTTTTGCTTTCCATAACGAATCAGTTCATGTACATCTACATCCGGATTCGGAGTATAAGGATCGAGGGTACTTTTAGCCCATCCTTCATCCATAATAATATAGTTGATGCCATATTTTGCTGCAAAATCAATGTAGTACTTGTAAGTTTGCAGATTAAAGCCAGATACAAAGTTTACATCCGGTCCATACGGAGTCGCTCCATTCCACCACTCCCAGCTTGCTTGTCCAGGCTTAACCCAACTCGGATCTTTTAACACACTTGGGGATGCTAGTCTCAGAGTCATAGTTGTTTCCAGAAGTTGTTTGTCATCGGTTGTGATTACAAAGTATCTCCAGGGAAATGTACGTGTACCTATCGTTTTAGCAATATAGGGAGCTTCTTTTGTGATTTTAAGACTACGATCTCCATCTTCACCAAATTCCAGAGGAGCTTTTGGGAAAACAGAGGAAACACCATTTTGTCCTGTTCCTTTTAGAAATAAACAAGGATAATCAGAAAGATCTGATTCACTGACTAATATCTTGTATGGTTTCTGAGTATCAATTAAGACTGGTAAGGTTGACATTTTATCTTCTGTTTTCCAGTCTTTGGAATGGATAGTTGAGTAGTTTTCTTCATAGGCCGTTTTAAAACTTCCGGGTTGCTGAAGGTGAAGGACATAGTCCTCGGGAAACTGTAAGGCAACCTGTTCATTTTTGACTTCAATGGAATCCTTCTTTTTGGTAATGAAACGATAGGCAATCCCATCATCAAATGCCCGAAACTCAACAGAATAATCTCCTTTAAAGGTAAGTAGGAGGGAATTACATCTATTCGTAACTGTGGAGTATCTCAGTGCTACATAAGGTTTAATAACTGTATTGATTGCACTGGTTTTTGCACTAACAAGCTTTGGCTGGCTTCCCAGAACTTCGTTATTTACTTCCATTGCCAGATAATTGTTTTTTAATAATACATCCTGGTTATAGTTTACTGTATAGTAAATCTTATCTGCGATGTTTAAGGATACGTCAATGCTACCATTCGGAGATTTTAGGTGATAGGCTTTCTGGGCAAGTAGAGCTTCTGCACAAATAGTAAAAAGAGAGAGGACAAAAAGTAAAAATTTAATTTTCATAATGAGTTGTGTGGTGAAATAGAAATCTAAAAGAATTATACATTTTAGTAAATGTAAGAGGCTACAATACTTTCTGAAATATATTCTTCCTAGATTAAATACACAAACACAAGTTTATTTAATCAGTTTATCGGATATACATATTTTGTAGAGAATATCCTTATATTAACACATTCACTTATTGGTTGATTTGTCTCCATGTGATAGAATCAACATAATCTTCAAATGTATTTGAATAGACAATTGATTGGTGATACATGTATTTGAGTCTAAATAGGGCTTTAACCTCTCCTTCATAGCGTAGTAACTTTGCTACTAGTATATTATTAGGTTCAATGACCAGATCACGACTATAAGTTGCACAGAAATAATCGATGGGTTTCTCAAGGGGCACCCACTGTCCACTTAGTGTATAAATTTCCCGCACCAGATTTCCTACTGCATTTCTGATACCTACCGAAAAAATTGAGTCCGATGTGTTATAGATAAATATTGGAAATGCTTTATAGTTACAAATAGAATCTGTTATGAATACTCCATTTTCAGTATACTCTCCAAAATATTTTTTATAGCCAAGATCAAATGTCGTGTCTACTTTTATCTGCATTTTGGTTGTATCTGCAAAGCTCCAGTAAGATGATTTTTCATATTTACTTTGTTCATTCCAGGAGGCAAATCCTGAAACAGGATTATGCGGAAGATTGAGTGTATCAGAACGAATGCCAATGTAAAATACAGGATAGTATGCCATTGCCTTAGCACTCGTATAGGTAAATAAATGGTTTGTTTGGTTTGTAGAATCAATTAGTGTGTGATTATTACTTTGTTGAATGGTTACTTGAGTGGAGGTAAAGTAAAAGAGCAATCCGCTTACCAGACAAAGTAGAAACGATGCTAAATATATTGTTGGTGCTATTTTTGGTGAGGATAGTTCTGAGTGGATTATGAGAGAGAGTTTCATTGTATATCAAGTTTTATCTAATAGAGTCTTATCCCCTTCATTTTCCATATAGTCTATTGACTTATACATGAGTCATCCCGAATTTTGAGTAAAAAATGCCATTGAGAAAGGATAATAAATGTCACAAAAAGAGTCGACCTAAATAGCGAATGGTCGTGTAGGTGTGTTGGGCTTCTTTTCTGCGCGAGGTTGGCCTTTGGCCTGTGGCAGAAGGATCGGGAAAAAGGGTCCTTTTTTGCAGCTGGCACACATACTGGCCCAACAAATTCTCATTTGTTGTCCTTTTTTGGGCAAGCAAAAAATGAAGGAGCTGCAAGTAGAATCATGTAAGGGACAATAAACAACTTCAGGAAAAGAGCTTACTCAAAAATAAATCAGCGTCTATACTCTTTTCAAAAGCATAGACGCTGATTTTGTAAAACAAACTCTCATCTAAAATTGTAGATGATTCATATTTTCTATTGCCCAAAGGTGTTTACTCCGTTCGTAACGAATTAACCGGATTAGACAAGGCAGTTTTGATACAATGGTAACCAATCGTTACCAAAGCAATGCATAATGTTACGACTGCTGAAAGAACAAATACATCCCAGCTTATATCTATCCGATAGGTAAATTCCTGTAACCAGCGGTTTACTGCATACCATGCCAGTGGCCAGGCAATAATATTTCCTATTAAAACTAATAGAATAAACTCTTGAGAAAAGATCTTAACCAGATTGCTGAGTGTAGCCCCAAGTATCTTTCGGATACCAATCTCTTTGGTACGTATTTCAGCTGTATGAGCTGCCAGGCCAAACAAACCAAGACAAGAGATGACAATTGCTAGTATCGAAAATAGTTTCAACAGAGTGCTCATTGTATTTTCTTTTTTATACAGTCCTGCCACATGATCATCCAGAAACCCGTATTTGAATAAGGTTCCGGGAGCTATTTTCTGTATCGTATTTTTCAGAAAATCCAGTGTTGCTGGTACATTACCTGGTTTAATCTTGATAAACATGTTACCTGTCCACCAGGGGCGATACTCTAGTAATAAAGGCTCTATCTGATTGTGTAAAGAGACAAAATGGAAATCCTTTACTACACCCACTACTTTACCCTGTATGTTCATAGTTGTATTGGTAATTGTAGCACCAATGGGATCTTTTAATCCCAGTATCTTTGCTGCCTTCTCATTGATAATAAAGGAAGCAGAGTCACTGAACTCACGGGAAAAGTTACGACCTGCTTTTAAGGGGATGCTCATCGCATTGAGATAATTTTCGTCAATGCGAAGTACTCTAAATGATGGATATTCCTTATCAGGTTCCTGAGGACTAGGTACTACCGACTCGACACTCGCATCATCACCGATCCGATTGGTTGCTTTGCCTATTGTGACTACATTCGGATTTTTGAGGAGTTCGTTTTGAATAACCTCAGGATTGAGAATCAGCTTTTCTTTAAACTTACCATATAGTTTGGCCACTACAATCTGCTCTTTATCAAAACCCAGTTGCTTGTTATTGAAAAGATACATTTGCTGGTAGATAAGTACTGTTGCAATAATCAGAAAGCTAGCTACCACAAACTGAAAAACAATAAGACCTTTCCGCAAAAACTGAGCAGAAGATCGGGGTGTTTTATTGGCTTTGAGTGAAGAAACCGGCTCAAAGTTAGAGATGAAGAAGGCTGGAAATAAGCCTGACAGAAGTCCAACAAAGAGAACCATACCTGCAACAATCAGAAGATTATCAGGTTGTATAATTTCCCAGCCTGTTATCTGTCGTCCAGAAATGTGATTGTAAAAAGGCAACGCTATCAAATACAAGACAATCGCAATTGTTCCCGACAAACAAGTAAGTAAAAATGACTCTCCCAGAAACTGAATCACTAACTGTACTTTACGTGCTCCCAGAACCTTGCGGACTCCTACCTCTTTCATTCGTTTCAAGGCCTGAGTAGTGAAGAGGTTAATGAAGTTGACACAGGCAATAATCAGCACCAGCACTTCTACCGCAATAAAAATATACACATACAAAATACTGCTGTTAGGACCTACTTCCTGAATGAGATTGGACTTCAGATGTATATCTGTAATAGGTTGCAGTCTGGCAGATTCCGCAGCCTTGAGTATCTCCTCTTTTTTATCTCCTGCATAAAAACTAAGATAAAAATCTTTCATGCGAGCTTCCAGTTTATGTACATCTTCCGGGTGATTTAGCAGTACATATGTCCAGCCAAACATCCACCCTTTATTAGTAAGCCAGTCAGTTGATACATAGTTGTAGAAAGTTGGCATAGAAGCCAGATAGTCAAATTTAAGATGGGTATTACCTGTTCTGTCTTCTATAACTGCTCTTACCCAGAGTTCTTCTTTATTCTCAAATGTCAGTTTCTGACCAATAGGGTCTTTGCTTCCAAAATATTTTTCAGCCATACTGCGGGTAATGATTATCGCAGAAGGTTCAGCCAATGCTTTAACCGGATTTCCCAATACTGGTTGCAGATCAAACACCTCTACTACTGTAGAGTCTGCGAAAAATCCGACACTCTCACCTTGTTTGTCATCTTCTGTATTGACAACCTGTGTTCCTAAGGATGCAAACCGGGTAATGCTCTTGATTTCCGGGAAGAACTTGATCATTTCACCTGCCAGTGGCGGAGATGATTTAGACCATTCTGTATTGGCTACTCTGAAAATACGATTATGGTTGGGTATATTCTTTTCATAACTTAACTCTTCTTTGATGTGAAGTGTAAGCAATAAACCACAGGTAATACCTAGTGATAAACCAAGCAGGTTAAACAGGCTGTAAGCTTTCTGTTTAAGCAAATTGCGCAAAGCGATTTTGAAGTAGTTGCGAAACATAGAAAGGCTGAATATAGGGTGAGGATAGGCATTCTTTTTATGTCTTTTTCGTACAAAGGGGGGCAAAACGGAAATCACATCTATCACATAGCGAATAGTAGCCCGCGTTTTGCCTTCCCGCTGATACCAGTACTGATACATTTCATCCAAATCACCTTCTACTTCCTCCAGGGTATCATCAGGGTGAAACCATGTTAGTAGTTTATAAGCCCAACGGGGTGGAGTAGTTGGCTGTTTCATAGTCCATTGACTTGCAATGCATGTGGAGGTACCATTTGCCAAAGCTGATTGCGTAACTCCTGAACATCCTGCAGGGCTCTGCTACCTAAGGCAGTCAGAGTGAAAAAACGTTTTCTTCGTCCTCCTCTTTCTGTAGTAGCTCCTCCCAGATGTGATGCTACAAACCCTTTCTCTTCCAGGCGAATCAGTGTATTATGGACTGTGCCAAAGGTTAATTGCCTGCCTGTGTGTTGTTCGAGTTGCTGACTAACGGTTACTCCATACGCTTCTCCATCAAGGATAGCTACCATTAAGAGTATCATTTCTTCCAGTTCGCCTAAATATGTCCGACGCATAAATATGGTATGATATATTATTTTCTATTTTGTCGTACAAATATACTGCCAAAGCTGTTTTTCTATGCATGTGTCTGTATTTGAGTACGTTGTAGTGTATGTGTATGTCCGGCTGCGGACACAGATGCTTCATAAACGGACATATAGATTTGTATGTCAATTAATTTTTACATTCGGTAGAATACCTAAAATGAGGTATTGATTTATTAGTTGGTATTGCCTTGATTTCTGGGGTATAAGGAGGATAGTTTTTGGTAAAAGATATTACTTTTTCCCTGTAATGAAATACTAATAAGAAGAAACACAAAGTTGTACAACCAGCTGGGATGCCGAAAACAGCCATATAAGAGTAGGCAACAGATAATCAACCATTTACTATGTTAAAGAACTATGGGGTATTAAAAGGTAAGGCTATCGAACGGGAAATGGCGTCTCCTTCCCATGAACATTTCCAGATCCATATTCTGGCTGGAACAGAGCACCACCGTATTGCTATCAACGTAATGTCACAGTTAAGTCCACCCGAGGTATTATTTTACATGGATGAAAATTTCGTACATCCCATTACAGATAATATTGTGCAAGCCAATCTGCCAGATGGATATACTAAGATACCATCAAGACCTGCAGGTATCGCATTAGACTTCATTCGGGGTAACTTGTTTCCAACACAAGAAATGAAGCCCATTCCTTACAATCAACCGGGAGCCGATAATGACCTGAATGAGAAGCTGGACTTTTATGTGCAACAGGCCATCAATGACACAGATGCTGTTGTCTATGCATTTGGTGAGAAATGGGGACCAGAGGAAAATAAACCGGATCAATACTTCGGATTTACTCCTGGAAATGGTATTCATGATATACATATGAATCAGGGTAATTCGGGTAGGTTTAAAAAAGATAATGGTGTATATCAGGATGGTGGCTTACTGCTGCACTTTCCTTCCCGTAACAAATGGGTTGCTATCTTTATCGCTTTTCAGGTACAGGCATGGCATACTGACGATCAAACCGGAGATCCGCTCAATACATTGCCACCAGATCATCCGCAGCAGCCGGAAAGTAAAACACCTGTTAGAATTATTGCTGCTATGGTAAATCCCTCAAAAGATGATGTTGGGAAAGAATTTGTTGTGTTGTTTAATTCTGACAATGAGGCTATTGCTTTGCATAACTGGCGCATTGCAGATAAGGCTAAGTTATATGACGTGCTGGGTAATATTTTTATTGAAGCACATACCAGTCTGAAAGTACGTCTAAGTGGCAATGGCGCCCAGTTAAGCAATAAAGGCGGTATTATTTCTCTGCTGGACCAGGAAGGTAACAAGATTGATGGGGTTAGCTATACCAAAGAACAGGCCTCGGTTGAGAATCGGTTGATTCAGTTTTAAGTTTTATATAACTTTTTAAATCGGCTAGATTGTATTTAACTGTTACTATATGTACAACCTAGTAGCAGGGAAGGTACTCTCTAGCCTGATGAATGTATTATGGCAAAAGTTTATGTTTTTCTTGGTATAATTTAAAAGGTTTGTATCTTTGACAGATATCCTTATGCCACCTTGAAGAAAGCGATTGCCATATTGCTCCTGGGTTTGTTGCTCTATAATACCATGGGGTATTATGTGTATTATACATATCGCCAAAGTATGGCAAGAACACAACTACGGCTATTTCTGGATAGCAATAGTTTAGCTCTTAGTCAGGCTGAAGTAGATGCGAAGGTGCATAACCAGCAATGGATACGGTTTTCAATTCCCATTGACTTGTATCACCAACTGGACCATTCTCTGGAGCCTGTAGAAGGAGAATTTAGCTATCAGGGTAGAATTTATGAAAAGGTAATGCGTAGTATACAGAATGATACATTATACCTTTATTGTGTCAATAACCACACCCAGGAACAGATACAGAATGATCTTTCTAATCACATAAAAACGCACATCGCAGATTCGGCAGGGCCACAAACTGAGAAAACACAAAAACATCTCAAGTTCTCATTGACACAAGAATACCTGCCTTTATGGGAAACTTCGTTCTGCTTTTATGCTTGTAGCCTGTCTTCCCAATATCCTGCTATGACTAAAATAGATTTTTCTTCTCATTATCTGGATATCGCTTCTCCTCCTCCCAGAGTAGTATAACTGTTTTTTATCGGATTTTCACAGTCTATGTATGGATGCTCCCATACCTGGGTCTTTCTTATAGACCCAGAGTGTGCATGTATCTTGTGGCTTTATTTCAGAGCCTAAGACAGGTGGTTTGGTGTATTCTTCTGCTTTCTGCAAGGCAGAATAAGCTATGCCCATTGTTGATTTTTATAGATAGGCAGATCAGCAATTGTAAATGAAAATCCAATAAAAGCAATGGTTGTATGGCTCCATACAATTGGTTCATCATGCTATTCATTTTTCTGTCTATAGATGGTTTCTCTGCCTGAATCCGTCTGGTATTTTTTGCTGCGACTTGACAGTCCGATTTTTTATGACCCCAAACCTTGATTATATAAATGAAACCTATATTATACCTTACGCTGTTAGGTGTTTTATGGCTGGGTTTACTCTCATGTCATAAGCCATCTTCAGAAGAACAGATGCTGGCAGTTCTGGAAAAAACAAAACAGAAACTGCATAATTATAAAAATGGTTTTTGTCCGGAAGCAAAGATTGCCTTTGTAGACTCTATATTAAAAGTTACCCCTCAGAATAATTTCGTTGTTATTATACAGGCTGCCTTTGAGCGATCCAATGTATTACTGCAACTGGGTCGGGCTACCGAAGCTGTACAGGTTCTGGAGCCACTACTAAAAGATCCAAGAATACCGGCTTCGTTTTTTGATGCTATCCGAAGCAATCTGGCACTGGCTTACCTGAGAGAGGGTGAACAGACAAACTGTGTCACTAACCATGGTGTTGAAATGTGTGTATTTCCTATTAAAAATGGTGGAATTCATAAGGATATGACAGGATCTCGTGCCGCTATTCAGGAATACGAAGCAAAGCTGGCGAACAGTCCGGATGATCTGGAAGCGAGGTGGCTTTTAAATATTGCCTATATGACATTGGGTGAATACCCGCAAAATGTTCCCAAACAGTTTCTGATTCCAAACATGGGTGGGCAGGATGACTGTGAAGTCAAACCCTTTGAAGATCTGGCTATCGGCTTAGGTCTTGATCAGAAAGATCATGCTGGTGGAGTGATTCTGGAGGATTTTGATGAGGATGGATTTATCGATATTGTAACCTCATGCTGGGATATCAATAAACCCATGCATTATTTCAAAAATAATGGTGATGGGACATTCACTGACCGAAGTAAGGCTAGCGGATTAACTAAGATAACAGGAGGTCTGAATATCATGCAGACCGATTATAATAACGATGGGTTCAAAGACATTTTTGTGACTCGTGGTGCATGGCTGGGAACTATATTTGGTGAGCAGCCCAATTCATTGTTACGAAATAATGGCAATGGTACATTTACAGATGTCACTATTGAAAGTGGCCTTTTATCATTTCATCCTACACAGGCTGCAACCTGGAATGATTTTAACAACGATGGGTGGCTAGATGTATTTATTGGTAATGAGACCTCCAAATGGTCTGAGAGTTTACAGACTTGTGAATTTTATCTTAATAATGGAGATGGGACTTTTACCAATGTGGCAGACAAAGTGCATTGTAACATCAATGCTTTTGTAAAAGGAGTTACATCCGGAGATTATGACAATGATGGCTTTAAGGATATTTTCATTTCAACGCTGAATGGTGAACGTATTCTCTTAAGAAATAAAGGAGTAACAGATGGGATAATTGACTTTGAAGATGTTACAAACAAAGCAGGTTTAAAAGATGAAGATCATAATACATTTCCTACCTGGTTCTGGGACTATGATAATGATGGTTACCTGGACATATTTGTTTGTGATTATACCTTCACAAAGTCATTGGCAAGCTATGCTGCTGCTGAATATCTGGGCAAACCAGAAAAGTTTACCGGACAGCCCTGTCTGTATCATAACAATCGCAATGGCACTTTCACCAATGTAACACATGCGATGGGCTTATATACTACTGCCTTTGCTATGGGAGCTAACTTTGGTGACATTGACAATGACGGTTATCTGGATATGTATCTGGGAACTGGTAATCCCAACTACCAGTCGTTAGTTCCCAATAAGATGTTTAAAAACATAAGAGGTGAACGGTTTGCAGATGTGACTACATCCGCTAAAGTGGGCAATCTTCAGAAAGGACACGGAGTTGCCTTTGCCGATATGGACAATGACGGCGATCAGGATATTTTCATAGAGATGGGTGGCGCCTATATAGGTGATGCTTACCCCAACTCTTTTTTTCAGAATCCGGGACAAAGCAATAATAACTGGTTGTCTCTGACACTGGAGGGAACTCAATCCAACAAGGCGGCTATTGGCACAAGCGTGAAAGTGAGTTTCACAGAAAATGGCAAAACACGATCTGTATACCGTGATGTGAATTCTGGTGGAAGCTTCGGCTCATCTCCTCTAAAAAGAGAAATAGGTATAGGACAGGCCACTATGATAGACCAGATTGAGATCAAATGGCATGGGAGTGGTTTGATGCAAACTTTTAAAAATGTTCTTCCCAATCAGTTTATTAAAATTAAAGAAGGCAGTAATGTAATCGAAAAGATAAAACTGCAAAGGCTGGATTTTAACAAAAAATCAACTCAGAATATAGCTGTTTGTAACAGTGTTATGTAGCCTGCTTTTTCGAATCCCCTATACATATGTTTCATTATTTACATCTTACAAACAAATCGTATGCCCCAAATACCTACAGAGCCTATTGGCAGTATTCCTCGTCCAGCTTATTTACAAGATGCTATGAAAGCCTTTAGTAAGTCAGAAATCAAAGAATCTGAATTAAATACACTCTTTGAAAAAGCGACACTTGAGACTATCAAAGAATTAGAGGCTACAGGTTCGCCTGTTATTTCAGATGGAGAACAGTCCAAACCCAGCTTTGTGACTTATCCTATACATGGCTATCCACATTTGGCTGCTGATGGTGTAATCATACCTTTTGCGGATGGTCACACCCGGCAATTGCCAAAGATTACAGCGGGACCTTTTCGATATCAGACTTTTGCCAGTAGTTATCTGGAGAAAGCTAAAAGGTATACATTATTGCCTGTAAAGCAGGCTGTTATTGCTGTATCTGCTATTAGTTTGTTGTATCCGCCAGAAGGAATAGATGGATATGCGCAAGCCCAATTTATAGCCGATTTGCTGGACGAAGCAGAAAAAGATATTCGTAAATGTCTGATAGGTGGAGCTTATACTGTTCAGATTGACTTTACAGAAGCCAGACTTGCTTTGAAACTAGACCCTAGCAAACAGCTGTTGAATGCGTTTATTGAATTAAACAACAAAGTGCTGAACCGTTTTTCAGAAGACGAAAGACGCCGAATTGGTGTTCATACCTGTCCAGGAGGTGATCATGACTCAACCCATAGTGCTGATATTCCTTATTCAGAATTGCTACCACTTCTTTTCAAAATAAAGGCTGGCAACTTCTATCTGGAGTATGCGGCTGAGAAAGAAAAACAGTCTGTACTAAAATCCATTAAGGAAAACCTGCAACCTGGCCAACGTGTCTTTCTGGGTGTTACGGATGTCTTGAATCCACGAATTGAAACTGCTGAAGAAATCAGTGAGCTTCTGGTTGAAGCATCGAGAATCATTCCATTGAATCAATTAGGTTCTACAGATGATTGTGGTTTTTCTCCCTTTGCCGATGATATTTCAACTGCCCGGAATATAGCTTTCTCGAAGATCAAAGCTCGTGTGGATGGAACTGCACTGGCTGAGAAGAAATTGAACTCCAGATGATTTGTTAAATGATTTACTATAAAAGACCAAAGCAATCATTCAGATTGCTTTGGTTTATAACGTAACAGTGTGACACCTGACCGATATACTTTTGTGTCAATCAACTGTAAATCCAGGCGTTGTTGCAATTGTTGGAATAGTGGTTTCCCATTGCCTAAAGCTACCGGATGAACACCTATCCGGTATTCATCAATCAAACCTGCCTGGATAAATGAAGTTATTAAACTTGCTCCACCAAAGAGCCAGATATCCTTTCCCGGACTTTCTTTTAGTTTGTAAATCTCTTCCGCTATGTTTTCGCTTACAAGCGTTGCATTACCTTGTATAGTACTCAATGATTTGGAGAAGACATATTTCTTCATTTTCTGAGTAGCCTTTGCAAAGTCAATTTCTGTTTGTGAACGTGATGCATCAGGTGTATAGTACCCATACAATTCATAGCTGATACGTCCATACAAAATTGTATCAATTTCCTCCACAAACTTATCGAAACCCATATCATCGTCCATAATACACCAGTCCACTTCACCATTAGGGCCTTCGATAAATCCATCCAGTGTTACTGCCAGATCCAGAATTATTTTCCGCATGATTTGAGTAAAGATTTAAAGATGATCAATAGAGGCATGTCCCAGAACATTACCAACATTATCTAATTCGATATATGGATTGTAAGCAATTTCGAGAATGTTGCCTTCTATATCTGAGAAATAAAAGAAATGTCCTCCAAAAGAAGCTTCTTCTGGTTCTTTTAAAATGGTAATACCTTGTTTTTTTAATTTATGATACCATTCTGTTACTTCTTCTTTGGTATCAACATTATAGCCAATAGTAAAAGACCGAAAACCCGTACCTTCCGATGATATACCTATAAAATCTGCCAAAGGTTTTCGTTGGGTAAAGCCAAGCAGAAAGCCATTCATCTGAATGAACAGAATGTCTTTATTCTCAGCGATTGGTTGCCAGCCTATTTTTTCTCTATAGAAAGCACGGATAGCTGACAGATTATCTACCCCTATTGTAAGTACACTTACACGTTGTTGCATAGTTATAAACTATTAGTTGTGGTACTGATATATATAACAACAAAGGTAGAGTGGAGATATGACTGGTGCTTTGTATAAATCCGACGTTTTACAAAGAGGAGGGAGATTGCCCTGAATACTTTTTGATATGTTTGGTTAAATGGGCATGGTCATAATAACCAGATGTATATGCAATGTCCAGCAGACTTTCGTGTTTTCGGTTTTTAATCTGTTTGAACGCATGTTGAAACCGAACAATGTTGCAGATTTCTTTGGCTGTCACTCCCAAATGAGTTTGGAATAGACGTTCAAATTGTCTTTCAGAAATACAATGATCATGGGCTAGTTCATTAATAGGTATATTTCCGTTATGTTCAAGTATAGTACCAATAATAGGATTGTAGCGATCTACATTCTGATTCCTGACTCTACTGATCAGATATTTATTTAGCGATTCTATAGATACCAGAGATTGCCTTGTGGAAAGAACAGAAAGATTAAAAACAGATTTTTCGGTTTCTGTAATAGTATCTGCTGCTCCTTGTAAAAAAATATTTAGCAAGGAACTCATACCAAAGGGTTTGAATCGTATTCCTATAAGATGTGTATTATTGGTTAGGATTGTATCCTGAAAGGTGGTCATTGTACCTGTCAGATATGCTGCTCCATGTCTGAGAAGATACCTTTGATTAGTAGATACCTGTACTTCTTCACCAGCATTGATGATAATATCAGCACAAATATCTGGTATTACTCTGTTAGATCTGTTAGCTACATTCTCTCCTGTCCGAATACTCCAATAACAGTCAATATAGGGGAGAAGTGACGAATAGGGTGTTATTTCCTGATAGTGCATAAATATAGTTATATTTTGAGGCCAAAAGTTCTTTGCTGTTTTATATAATAGGCCGAAGAAATTCGTCTTTCTAAACTAGCAATGATTATCAACTTTCTATAAAATTACCTACACATTTTTTCTGGGAATTTGCATACTATTTTCACTTGAATTAGATTTACATGTACTAAAATATCCAGCTACATTGCTGCTCTTCAATATCCAAATTACTTTTACTTTCTTTTTGGTATAAATACTACTGTTTTATAGTGGTTACTATAAAATTTGGGACAGGTATACCTGATATCTACTAGTATGCATTTAGTAGAGCGAAAAGATGAAAAGAATATTTTGTATATAGTTGTCGTATTGAATCTTTGTTTAGTAATATGTTTTATATCTTATTTGTTCTCTTTCCTATTATATTTATCTATTACATGATTGCGCAACCTGGTTGGTTTTCAGGAGATCAGGGATTGTTGACAAAAGAAGATAAGTACAATGCAGCCAAACGTGCCAAGGAAAAAGAAATAGATCGTTTGCTGGATAAAATTAACAAGAAAGGGATGGATCAGTTATCCGAAAAAGAGAAAGAACGATTGAAGCAGCTCTCAGAATAAGGTATCTTCGTTCTGAGAGTAACCATTTTTAGTTTTATCAGATGTTCCTAGTAGATTCTCCTCCATTACTCTCAGATAAAAACTCTGAACTGTTCTGAGTTTTTATCTGAGATACGTTTATTATCGTATAGCTTTTTTGCGTTTCCTTACTTCTAGATTCATAATTTCTTACAATACCTTAAATGAGGTATTGATGAATAGGTTATAGATATTTAACTTGTTGTATATTATCTTCTTATACAATCAAGATGAATCCCATACGTCGAATCCTGAATGCAGATAAAGCACTTTCGGAAGAAGTACATGAATTGATTGAATCCGGAAAGAACCTACCTATTGCTATTCGCAATAATATCAATCAGAATGCAATGGAAAAAGCTATGGTCGGACCTGCTCCGGAGTTACCACGAGCCGAAGCAATGATATTACTACATGTTAGGCCGGCTTTACTCATCAAAAAGAACAAAGTTATTCTACCTGATTCTGTCGAATTAAAGAATAGAATCAGACCTTTTATAAAAAAGATAGAACATGTGATTCCTTCAGTAGGGAGAATTGAATTCTTAAAAG
The DNA here is from genome assembly GCF_030068605.1 of Xanthocytophaga agilis. NCBI lineage: Bacteria > Pseudomonadati > Bacteroidota > Cytophagia > Cytophagales > Rhodocytophagaceae > Xanthocytophaga > Xanthocytophaga agilis. The sequence continues at coordinate 117,543 of NZ_JASJOU010000007.1, read as the reverse complement.
CAGGTAAGAAATATGGTGGTACAGGCTGGTTGATTACTGAAGATACTATTGTAACAAACCGACATGTTGCTTCACTTGTAGCAATGAAGAAAGGAAAGTCCTTTGTATTCAGAAAAAATCCTTTGGGAGATACAATGGAAGCTTTAATTGACTTTAAGGAAGAATATTGGGGTGATAATGTTGCTGTACCTGAGTTTGAGGTTGAACTTGAGAAGATAGTCTATATGACTGAAGATAATACTACGCAACCTGATATTGCATTCTTTAAAATAAAGAAACACAACAAGCTACCTGAGCCTATAGTCATCTCAACACGAAAAATAATAGAAAAACAATTTGTTAGTGTAATTGGCTATCCTGCCTATGATCCTAACTCTATTATCAGTACGATGGCTGCAAAGGAGGTATTCAATAATATTTATGAAGTGAAAAGGTGTTCTCCAGGTGAGATACTGGAGGATGTTTCGGATTCCTGGTATTTCTATCATGATTGTACAACATTGGGAGGGAATTCAGGATCGGTTGTTGTTGATAATGAAACAGGATCGGCTGTAGGGTTACATTTTATGGGAGAGGTTGAAAAGGAAAACTATGCTGTGAAGGGAGAGGAAATCTTGAAACACCTCAGAAAAGTATCACCTAAGTTTGTGACAGGTGATCTGCGGCTTGCATCAGAAATAGAATCTGAACAAGAGGATGTATTTCCTGAAAGTGCACCAGAGGACTATAATGACAGGGCTGGATACTTACCTGATTTTTTAGGAAAGAACTATAGAGTACCTCTGCCCCAGGTTACCAGAGATAAGGATAATGTGCTGACATTTGAATTGTATGGAGAAACTCAGTCGGAACTAAAATATCACCATTTTACAGTAGTGATGAACCGGGAACGACGTCAATGTTTTTATAGTGCCTGTAATATTGATGGATTACTGAGCAAAAGAGGTGTTAAAAGGACTGGTTGGAAATATGATAGCCGAATTCCAAAAGAATTTCAGATCAAGAATGAATGCTATGGGAACCCTCCGAAATTTTCGAGAGGGCATATGACCAGAAAAGAAGATCCTATCTGGGGTGATTTGGCTTTAGCCAAAGCTGCCGGAGGTGATAGTTTTCATGTTACCAATGCAACTCCCCAGATGCAATCTTTTAATGCTCCTGTTTGGCTGGCCCTGGAAGATTATGCATTGGAGAATGCAAGACAGGATGCGATGAAGATATCTGTCTTTACAGGGCCGATTTTCACAGAGCAGGACCCTGTAAAATATGGCGTTAAAATTCCCGTAGATTTTTTCAAGATCCTTGTTTTTATTCATGATACTACCAGAAAACTGTGTGCTACTGGCTATACGGTCTCTCAAAAAGATCATCTGAGTAATCAGGAGTTTGTATTTGGTGAGTTCGAGACCTATCAGGTTTCTATCAAATCAATAGAAAGACGAACAGGTTTGCATTTTGGCAGCCTCTCATCTGTTGATCCTATAAAAGGACTGGAAGCATTTGGAGCTCCATTGGCGAAGGTGGAAGAAATACGATTTGTTTAAGAATGATTATCTGTTTCTAACGTCTTTCTAAAGGCAGGAAAATATAAAATACTGCTCCCTGACCTGATTTTCCATTGGCGGTAATAAAGCCGTTGTGTCTTTCAACAATCTTCTTGCAGAGGGCTAGCCCCAGGCCAGTGCCTTCATATTGATCTCGTGAATGAAGGCGGGCAAATGTTCTGAATATTTGTTTGGCTTCACTTGGTTCAAAACCAATTCCATTGTCTTCTATTTCAATTACATAATATTCCTGATCAGAGTCTGGTACAATTATATCCTTACATTCACTACGTAAAAATGAGACCATTTTATCTGGTGAGAGATACTGTGATCGTATAACAATTTGGGGAGGTGTGTCCTTCCTGGAAAATTTAAGAGCATTATTCAGTAAATTATAAAACAACTGATGTAATAACACTCCATATCCTTGTACAGCAGGGAGATTACTATAATGAATAACTGCATTTTTCTGAGAAATAACTACTTCCAGGTCGTTTTCAATTGCCTTCAATATCTGATTAAGATCAATTTCACTCTGCGTGTGCTCTAACTGATTCAAACCTGAATAGTTTAATACTCCTGTAATCATGCTGTCCATTCGTTCTGAAGCGCTGGTCATCTTCTGAAGATATAACTTTGCCTGATCAGACAGATTATCTCCAAGTTCTTTGATCAGCAAACTGTTGAATACTCTTATTTTCCGCAAAGGTTCTTTCAGATCATGGCTTGTTACGTGGGCAAATTGCTGAAGGTCGTCATTGGAACGTTGTAGTTCTTCGGTACGTAATTGTACCAGGCGCTCCAATTCTTCTGTCCATTGTTTTTGATCATCAATATCTGTACAGGAACCAAACCAACGAATTATGGTGCCTTCTGCATCTTTGATAGGTAAGGCCTTACCCAAAAACCAACGATATCCACCCTGTATCCGATCTTTAAAACGATATTCTACCTGATAGAAATGTCCTGTTTGTATAGAATATTTCCAGGCAGCCAGGCAATGCTCAACATCATCCGGATGTAGAATGTTAATCCAACTAGTTCCTGTTGAATCAGGCTCAAAACCGGTGAATTCATACCATCGATCATTGAAGTAGTCTACTGTTCCATCTGTGGCCGCAGTCCAGATAATTTGTGGTACCAGATTCGCCAGTTGACGAAGACGTTCTTCGCTTTGTTCCAGAAATTCCTGTGCATTTCTTTGTAAGGTAATATCCTGAAAATTGCACACATAGGCTCCTATATAAGGAATATGTGTCATGTTGGTAATCTGTGTTTCTACCCAATGCCATGTGGTATCTTTGTGCTGAAAACGAAGTTGATAAGTTAGCGAATGACCTGGTTGCCGTAACAGATAGTTGTCAGCAATGAGTGTAGGAATATGATCAGGATGAATGAAATGAAACCAGGGTTTTCCCAGTAGTTCTTCTTCTGTATAACCCATAACGGATTTGATTGCCGGGCTAACATAGGTATAGTACCCTCTGGCATCATTCAGTGTAATGATATCTTTGGCATTTTCTATCAACGTACGAAAGCGTTGTTCACTTTCTTCTATCACCTTTCGGGTTCTTACCTGTTCCGTAACATCCACTGCATGTACCAGAATGCCTTCTGATAGACCTTCCTCATCTTTTATTGGCTGATACACAAAATTGAAGAACCGATCTTCCAATTCACCGTTTCCCTGTTTGTCCAGTTGTACCAGTTGTTCCTCGCCTACTACGGGTTTTCCGGTCTGATAAACCTGATCCAGCAATTGAACAAAACCTTGTGCCTCCAATTCGGGTACTGCCTCCCGAATAGTTTTTCCCAAAACATCTCTGTTAAACCCAACTACCTGTTGTAATAATGTATTAGCTAGCTCAAATCTGTGTTCGGGACCTTTTAGTACACCCATGATTCCTGGCGACTGCATCAGGAGTTTATAAAAATTTTGTCTTTCCTGATGTATCTGCTGTTCTTTAGCTTCTCTCTTTTGCCGTTCAGTAACGAGTTCTGTCACATTACTACCACTACAAAGTATCGCAAACACATTCCCATTCAGATCACGCATGGGAGTATACGAAAATGACACATACTGGGTTTCTGTGTGGTTATTCTGGGTGATAGTGAATGGCATTTCACTGGCAGTAAACGGATTTCCTGTTATGTATACTTCAGTGAGGATGTTATAAAATACGTGAATATTGATATGCGCCAATGCCGTGAGGATTGGAAGTCCGATTACTTCTTCTCTTGATCTGTTCCAGACTGCTAGTGCTGCATCATTAGCCATCTCAATCACAAAGTCTCTTCCGCGCAGAATTGCAACTTCAAATGGAGCCTGACTAATCAGATAATAGTATTCCTGAAGAGGATCTTTATCGGTTCCATTAGAAACTGAATGGCCTGATGTTAGTAATTCTTTAGACATAGGGTATTAACTACCAATACAAAGTAAGGTTATAAATGGGTTGAATATACATAAGTTATAGCACAAACACTGGATATGCTGTATATAAATGCGAAGAATGCTTACGATTGGGTTTATAAATGCCTCAGCTTGAATAAAAGAGGCTTATTATGAAAATAATGTCACGAATTTTACAAAACACAAATCTATTTGGTCTTGTTTTCCGTATATTATTCTGAGACAAGAGTGGGGAGAGTTTATGACAGAAGAAGTGAATAATATATCAGCTTCTTTTTAGTCTGAATTATCTGTAACATTCACTATTGAATACCCCAATTTTTTTCAATCAGCTTATAAAAATAAGAGGCCCTCAAAGTTGTTTTCCTACCAGCTTTGAGGGTTTTTTGCATTAACCGGGTAGAGATAATATCTTTTTTACAAGTTGATTAATAGTGCTAGTTTGTATTAAGTATGTGTTTGTTTGTCTGTATTTTATAGAAAAGTAATAGTGGGTTTTCGATAGATGGGATTACATAGAGCAGGTTTTCTATGATCATATAACAGTTTTACACTGTTTTAAGAACCATATAAAAGTCCTATATTGCGAGAACTGACTTCATGAGAGTTACTACTTTTCATGAAAAACAACTATGAAATAAGATAAATCATGCTTTTAACAATTACCACCACCCATTCCCCGGCAACGGATCTGGGATATTTGCTTTATAAACATCCTCAAAAGTTACAGTCTGTAGATCTGGCTGTTGGAAAAGCCCACATTTTTTATCCGGAAGCAACAGAAGAACGTTGTACGGTAGCCTTGTTACTTGATATTGATCCGATTGAATTGATACGCGGAAAGGCAAATGATAGCTTTGCTTTATCACATTATGTCAATGATCGGCCCTATGTTGCATCTTCGTTTATGAGTGTGGCATTAGCAACTGGTTTTAGTACAGCCATGAATGGAACCTGTCGGGACAAACCCGAACTGGTGGATGTGAAGTTTCCACTGGAAGTTACGTTGGCTGTAGCTTCTGTCAGAGGAGGTGAGACACTGATTCGCCGATTATTCGAACCTCTTGGCTATACACTGGAACTGGAAAACTATCTTCTGGATGCAACAGTACCTGAATGGGGCGACAGTAAGTATTTTCTTTTGAAGTTGCAACATACCCTGCGTCTGAAGGATCTGCTTTCACATTTGTATGTACTAATGCCTGTTCTGGATAATGACAAACATTATTTTGTGAACAAGCAGGAGATTGAAAAGCTGATGGATAAAGGGAAAGACTGGTTATCTGCGCATCCTGAAAAGGAACTCATTACCAAACGATACCTCAAAAACATTCACCATCTGACCCGACAGGCTTTTGAAGTCTTGATGAGGGAAGAACTACCCGACGAAGAGGAAGAGATGGAAGAAGAAAACGAAGTCGTAAAGGTAGTGAAGCAAAAACGTGTATCTCTGCATTACCAACGATTGCAGACAGTATTTGAAAAACTAGTGGCTTCCAATAGCAAACGGGTGCTTGATCTGGGATGTGGAGAAGGAAAACTCCTGCAATTGCTATTGAGAGAAAATCAGTTTGAAGAAATTCTGGGAATGGATGTGTCCCATCGTAGCCTGGAGATAGCAGCAGAAAGACTCCGTTTTGACCGATTGCCAGCCCATGTTCGTCAGCGTATTTCTCTGATTCAAGGCTCTCTGACCTATAAGGACAAACGCTTGCAAGGGTTTGACGCAGCGGCTTTAGTAGAGGTAATTGAACACCTGGATTTGAATCGCCTTCAGGCATTGGAACAATCTGTATTTGGATTTGCCCGACCTAAGCTTGTACTACTCACAACTCCCAATGCTGAATACAATCAGAAATACGAAACACTGATTGAAGGGAAGTTTCGCCATGAAGACCACCGCTTCGAGTGGACACGGACTGAGTTTGAGACATGGACCCAACACATAACAGACGTTTTTGGCTATGAAGCTGAACTCTTTACAGTGGGAGAAGTAGACGAACAGGTTGGCGCCTCTTCACAAGGTGTGGTGTTTAAGCGAAAAGTTTAAAATTTGTAATACTAAAAGTTTTTCCTGATTCAATATTCTTTATAGACCACTATTCTATAAGAAATACTATACAGCGTATTTCATGTTTCTTCCTATACACTAATCAAGATAAATGGTATGATTACCCGGAATAAAATTTTTGTAGGACTCGTTGTTGTCCTCTTTGATCTATTCGTAGGCATATTCTTTGGAGTGGCGATGATGGATTATGATGATTCATATATGGAGAGTAAGGGAGAGTACTGGAGTTGGGAAAGTATGAACGATTTTCAAAAAGGTATCTCGGTAGGAATGAATATCTGGGTGGTTATCAACCTGCTTATCCTCGGATTTATTATCTACATACTAATAAAACGGCTAAGTAAGATACCAGGTTTTCTAAAACAATTTATACAAGAGGCAAAAAACAGACTCGAAGGTAGACACAATGTATACTAAAAGCAATCAGCTTATCTCTCTGCAAAATCCTTTTCAGCAATTAATGCCTTTTGCTATGCAATGGCTGAGTATCACAGAAGATGATCTGTTTCCAATAAACCAGTTGCCGGAAGCTTTGCCAGATATACTCAAAAGAGTATATCAGATTGCGAAAAGTAAGCCGGATATATTACATAAATTTCAAAAACAAGATTATCTGCTGGATGTAGATGAACTGCGTTTTTATGAAGACCGCGTGGTATTTCTGGTGGAGAACCAGGGTTGCTGGACTTGTGAAACAGAAATATATCAGGCAGATCCGGCTATATATGTGAACCACCAGCAACTGAAAAAGGATAAGAGTGAAACCAAACTTGTACATGAACGTTTATCTGCTTTCCTGACCACATTTGTATTGCAGGAACTGACATTGAGTTCAGAGTATGTATTCTTTGAGATTGATGATCTGACCTTTTTTGATGAGAAAGGTTTACTTATACAACCCTTGTGGCTGGATGCACCTCACGTATGGACAGGTATAAAGGCAAACTTTCATCTGATAAATCACTCTATACTAACAATGATTGACGAGGATAGCGGAACTGGTTTTGCAGGTACACAGAGTGAGGCAATGTATAATTTGCTGGCCGAAATAGGAGGAGAGATTTAGAAATCTCTTACCATCAGAATTTTAATTTTTAAGAGTACAGTATATATATGAAACAACATTTAATTATTGGAGATATACATGGTTGTTACGAAGAGTTACTCCAATTGATAAAAATCGCAGGTATCACAGACGAAGATCAGATTGTGGCAGTAGGAGATATCATTGATCGTGGTCCGGATTCTGTAAAAGTGTATGACTTCTTTCGGAACAGGCCTAACAGCAAAGTAGTCATGGGCAATCATGAACGAAAACATCTGAACAAAGTACTACATTACGGACAGGAGATTGTAAAGCTACAGTTTGGCGACCGGTATCAGGAGTTTCTGGATTGGGCAGAGCAGTTGGATTATTATTATGAAATACCAGAAGCAATTGTAGTGCATGGTGGATTTGAAAATGGTATTCCGCTAGAAGAGCAAAAGCAGGAAGTGTTATGTGCTTCTACCGCAGGAGAAAAACACCTGACCAAATGTTATGGTACAGAACAGTACTGGCCTGAGTTTTATACAGGTAGCAAACCCATTATCTTTGGTCATCATGTAGTGGGCGAAGAAGCACACATATGGCCTACTAATGTATATGGCATAGATACAGGTGCTTGCCATGGCATGAGACTCACCGGAATTTTGTTGCCAGAGTTTAAAATTTATTCAGTACCTGCTTCCCGTGATTATTGGGACGTAGAACGTTACAAATGGCAATTGCCTGTCTTGCAGCACAAAACATGGTCAGGTTTTACGTTTAGGAAAATCGAAGAAGAACTGGAGCCTTTCCGAAATTCACCACGTGAAGATGTAACAGACTTTGTGCAGAAAATGGATAAGTGGATTGCCTCTCTATTAGTGAAAACACCAGAGATGTTGAATAGTATTCAGCAAAAAGCTGTGGCATTGGAACATGAACATAGGGAAAATGTAAACCGGATAACCCATCAGCTATTTTACAGTTCGCTAATCTTTTCAGCTCGAAAAGGTAGCCTGAACGATCAAACCCTACAACAAACCCTAACTACCCCTGAAAAGTGGATACAACTAGCCAACGAACTCCAAATCCCTGTACCAACCTACGAATCGATAGTAAATTAATATGGATTTCATACCTGAGTAATCAGAAACTGTAGAGAAAAGAATTCCAACTTTATATTTTACTCAAAAAACGATCACTCTCTTTGCTACAAGATTCTAAAGAAAGGATGGGAAAGAGAAAAGTTGAAGAAGAGATATATTGTCTTATAAAATTCTAGAAAAACTATTACAAAGAGCGTTGTGTTCACTTTAATCGTGAGTGGGCGTATAGGTGCGTAGGGAGTCTTTTTCCCGCGAGGCTGGCCTTTGGCCTTGTGAGGGGAAGGATCGGGAAAAAGTGCCTTTTCTTTGGTTACTTTCTTTGCTTGCCTAAAGAAAGTAACATGCGGTAGGAAGAGATATGTATTGTATAATGGAAAAAACATAGGAACCTGAATCTCCTACATTGCCAGAAGAAGGAAGTAAATTAAACTAACTCCTTGCAACCCAATTTATACTATAGAACATGAAAACAATATGCAGATAAAAATTCCAGAATTTTCCTTAGTTGTATTAATCGGTTCCACCGGCTCCGGCAAATCATCCTTTGCCCGAAAATTTTTTAAACCAACCGAAATCGTTTCATCTGATACCTGTCGGGGTATCGTTTCTGATGACGAAAATAACCAGGCAGCTACCAAAGATGCATTTGAGCTGGTACACTATATCATTCGCAAACGGCTAAAGAATGGTCTGCTTACCGTTGTGGATGCTACCAACGTACAACCTGAATCGCGTAAGGCACTCATGCAGATTGCCAGAGAGTATCATGCATTGGTAGTAGCTATCGTATTTAATCTTCCGGATTCCGTTTGTCTGGCTCGCAATAACCAGCGTCCGGATCGCCAGTTTGGCAGCCATGTGGTGCGTCAACATAATCAGAATCTGAAAAAGTCGCTGAAAACCTTGAAGAGCGAAGGCTTTCGTCAGCAATATATTCTGGATTCAGAAGCAGAAGTAAATGCCGTAGAATCCATTGTACGACAACCACTGTACAATAATAGAAAATACGAAACAGGACCATTCGATATCATTGGAGATGTACACGGGTGTTTTGATGAATTGAAAGAACTGCTGGAAAAGCTGGGCTATCAGTTTGATACCACAAATCCCTTTTCAGTTACCCCACCTGTTGGGCGTAAAGCCTTTTTTGTGGGTGATCTGGTAGATCGCGGACCAAACAGCCCTGATGTATTGCGATTGGTCATGCAGATGGTCAAAGAAGATAAGGCATTGTGTGTGCCAGGAAACCATGATGTGAAGCTACTGAAATACCTCAACGGTAGAAACGTACAGCTTAAACATGGATTAGACCGTACTGTAGAGCAACTTGCTTCTGTATCTCAGGAGTTTTTGGAAGAAGTAAAAGTATTTCTGGATGGACTCATCAGCCATTTTGTGGTGGATGATGGCCGGTTGGTAGTAGCTCATGCGGGCTTAAAAGAAGAAATGCAGGGACGTGGGTCAGGGGCTGTTCGTGAATTCTGTTTATATGGAGAAACTACTGGAGAGATCGATGAATTTGGTTTGCCTGTGCGTATCAATTGGGCTGCTGAATACCGAGGCAAGGCTATGGTAGTGTATGGACATACCCCTGTGGTAGAAGCACAGTGGCAGAACAATACGATTGATATTGATACAGGCTGTGTATTTGGTGGAAAGCTTACTGCACTACGTTACCCGGAGAAAGAATTGGTAGCTGTAAAGGCTAAAGAAATATATGCGCAGTCTACTCGTCCACTGGATTTTGAAGGAACTGGTAATACAGACAACCACAATCCTGCTGATGTTGTGTTGGACATAGATGATGTAATTGGCAAACAGATTATACATACGCGTTTGCACCATAGTGTGACCATTCGTGAGCAGAATGCCATGGCCGCATTGGAGGTAATGAGTCGCTTTGCCATCAATCCTAAGTGGTTGATTTACCTGCCACCCACTATGTCTCCTACAGAAACTAGTAAACTGCCTGATTTGCTGGAATATCCATCAGAGGCATTCAAGTATTATTCCGATCAGGGAGTAACTACTGTAGTTTGTGAAGAGAAGCACATGGGGTCGAGAGCTATTGTCGTTCTTTGTCGGGATGAGGAAACGGCTCTGAAACGGTTTGGAGTTTCTGGTGAAGGAATAGGTGTCTGTTATACCCGTACAGGACGTAGCTTTTTCACAGATAGTGTATTGGAACAAGCCTTTTTAGAGCGTATTAAAGTTGCCTGTGATAAAACCGGATTCTGGGATAAGTTTGAAACCAACTGGGTGTTATTGGATTGTGAATTAATGCCTTGGTCGGCCAAAGCGCAGGCATTGTTACAAAATCAGTATGCAGCTGTAGGAGCTGCGGCAACACATGCATTACCTATGGTAAACACTGTCTTGGCCCAGGCAAAGGGGAGAGGACTGGAAGTAGAGCACTTGCTGAAAAGTTATACCGAACGCCAGAAAATGGCTGAAAAGTTTGTAACAGCCTATCGTCACTATTGCTGGCCGGTTTCCAGCCTGGATGATTATAAACTGGCTCCTTTTCATTTGCTGGCTACTGAAGGTAAAGTTCATACTGACAAAACACATCGCTGGCATATGGATACTCTGGCAGAATTATGTGATGGTGATCCTCAGCTACTCTTTAAAACTCCTTATAAAGTAGTGGATCTTCAGAATGAAGCAGAGATCCAGGAGGCAATTGTATGGTGGGAACAACTAACCTATGCAGGAGGAGAAGGTTTTGTCGTAAAGCCAATGGAGTTTATTGTCACTAACGAAAAAGGTCTGGTACAACCTGCTATCAAATGCCGGGGAAGTGAGTATTTGCGTATTATCTATGGACCTGAATATTCGTCTTTTACCAATATTACACGTTTGAAATCCAGAAGTCTGGGAGGTAAAAGGTCCCTTGCTTTACGGGAATTTGCACTGGGTATGGAAGCCTTGGAAAAGTTTGTAGAACGTCAGTCCCTGCGTACTGTGCACCAATGTGTCTTTGGAGTACTAGCTTTGGAAAGCGAACCCATAGATCCTAGATTGTGAGAGATTCTTCTTAGTAGGAAAAGGCCTAAGGTATGGTTACTAACCATATCTTAGGCCTTTATTGTACCTTTTATTTCTCCACTTTAAAGTAGATGACGCTAACAGGTGTACTAACTACTGAAATACCTGCTAGTGTTTTCCATGATGATGAGGATGGTGATGTGCACTGTCATGTGGTATCCCTGTAGTATCCGGATGATGTAAGCTATCTGGATGGAAGTGGTGTAAGCTGTCTTCATGAAAATGGTGCAGGCTATCACCATGAGGATGATGAAACAAAGAGTCATGGTGGATTGAATCTCTTTTATGACACATAGAATCTTTTGTTGTAGCCGATGTATCTGTGCTATCTGTTGAACGGGCAGAGGAAGACTCTGACGGGGTAACAGCACTTTTTTCACAAGCAAGCAGTACAGATCCAATAATAAGAAATGTCATACCTAGCTGCAAAACAGGTTTGGTTTTAGCAGGATTTGCCATACAGATGAGAGTTAGAGATAAAGAAATTCTATTCTATAACCAGGTCTGCAGCCTCTGGTTTCTATCTGTAAGACATCTTTATAAGGAGTAACTACTACAAGTTTAGATAGTGTATCTATAAAAATATTGGTTTCATCTTGAGATTTAAATAAAATGAACTTTGAATCTTATCATTTAAACCTCAAGATTTTTTGCGGTTTTCTGTTTTCCTCTTCTATTGTGATGGTTTTTATAAATTTCATACATGTCTATTGTTATATTCAGTTGCCTGATAATTAATGGTTTAAATTACACTTTTGTGTTAACTGCTTTTGTGGAAAATGTGGTATAAATCTATTGGTCTTTATTTTATTCCTTCTTTTGTATAGGGCAATTGAAAGCGGTTTATTATATGATAAGTGGAAAAAAGATGGTTTTTAGATTGTTTGTCTATTGATAATCAATGTGTTGTGTTTGTGAATCTTACGAAGTGTTTTGTGGTCTTCAAAGTGTTTTGTTCTGTCTATAGCTTGTATCTAAATTTACAAACTGAAATCAGGTATATTTTAACGCTATAAGGTGTTTATTACCACTTGCATTTTTAAAAAGGAGATATGATTATCTCTGAGGAACAGGTGATAACGAATTAAAATGCAACGGTTTTATGAACTTCATAAAACATCAAATTGGAATTATTGCTACAGGAATTTTTTTAGTTTGTATAGGCTCGGTCAGTGGCCAGGAATCAATTGCTACAGATCGCCCGGATCAGACAGAATGTCCTTCTATTGTTCCCAAAGGGATGTTTCAGATTGAATCAGGATTTCAGTATGAGTTTGATAAATCAGATACCTCTCGAATTCAAAATATCACTTATAATACTTCATTGATTAAATACGGATTATCTGAATATGCCGAGTTTCGACTCATTGTCGAGTATATGGGTTGTAATTCTATTTATAAGAGAGAGACTAGTGTACATGAACGCGAGGCTTCTTTTAGCCCTGTGGCCTTAGGTATGAAGTTGCATATTTGTGAAGAGAGTGGACTCATACCCAAAACTTCTCTTATTTGTCATGTTGATTTGCCTGCTTTTAAATGCCCTGAAAACCAGGTAAATACTTTTGTGCCTCGCTATAGATTTACGATGAGCCATACACTTTCTGACAAATCTAGTTTGTCTTATAATATTGGTTCTGAATGGAATGCTGTTACTACCATTCCAACACATATCTATACATTAACTTTGGGAAGAAGCCTCTCTGAAAAGTGGGGTATGTATATTGAGGGCTATGGTTTTATTACTAAAAATCAACCTGCTGATCACAGATTTGATGGAGGGTTTACCTACCTGGTTACTAATGATTGTCAACTGGATATTTCTGGAGGCTTTGGGTTAACTCCCGCTGCTCCGGATTCTTTTATTGGAGTAGGCTGCTCCTGGCGTTTTAAAAAATAATGTCTAACTCAAATCTACTATTTCATTGCAGTTTGTATTTACCACAGTTTATTCTGAGAAAGGTATATGAGTATTTTTAATAATTTAAAAATTAAGCATAAGATCCTGTCTATTATAGGGTTAAACATGTTTTTCTTTGTTTTGTCCGGTATTTTCTGCTATAGGGCACTTATACTATTGGATAATTCTCAGCAGCAGCTTATTACAAATACCAGTGCTATCTATAATCAGATGAATGCAGATATGATGCACGATGCTTTACGTGCAGATGTCTACAAAGCCTTGTTACTTGAAGATAAAGGGGAAGTCGCACAAAAGGCGTTCAGAACTGAGTTTAATGAGCATAAAGCAAGCTTTCAGAAAAGCTTGGAGGTATTATCTGAACTAGACATCAATGATTCAGTCAAAATTGCTGTACATGAAGTCCTGCCTGCACTGAATAAATATATTGTACAGTCCGAACAATTGATAGCATTTACTTTTCAGAAGGATAGTGTTCAAATTGCTGCAGGATTGATAGCTTTTAATGCTTCTTTTGATCTGTTGGCTGAAAAAATGAGTGTCCTAAGTGCATTAATATCTGATAACTCAGAAAAACAAAATGCCAGTGCCAATGGTATTGTTTCTTTTAACAAACTATTAATTGTGGGTATATTGATTGCAAGTTTATGTGTGATGGGAGGAATCGGATTCCGAACTGCCAAACTTCTTTCTGAACCCATTCTTAAAGCAAAAGATGTCTTATCTGAGTTATCTCTTGGTAATTTAATGCAGATAACAGATTCTCAATACACAGATGAAATTGGCGAAATGAATCAAGCCTTGCATACATTGGTCGATAACTTATCCAATATTAAGGGTTTTGCAACTGAGGTTGGTAATGGAAAGTTTGATTCCAATGTAAGTGTGTTTAATAATTCAGGTGAATTAGGTACTGCATTGGCGACAATGCGACAAAGTCTGAAAACTATTTCAGAAGAAGAAAATAAACGGAATTGGGGTAACACAGGTATTACACAGGTTAATGAGATATTACGATCCAGGAATGAGAATTTTTCAATACTTCTTGATCAGGTAATAAGCTTTATTATTAAATACACGCAAACCAATCAGGGATGTATTTCTTTGGTTGATTCTACCAATCCACAGGATCTACATTTAAGTATACAGGCGTGTTATGCCTATAATCGCAAGAAATATATTAACAAACGAATAGAGATAGGGGAAGGTCTGGCTGGACAGGTTGTGCTTGAAAAAGAGACTATCTATCTGCAGGAGATTCCGCATGATTATATAGCCATTACTTCAGGTTTAGGAGAGGCTACTCCGAAAAATATCCTGATTGTACCCATGAAAGTAGACGAAGAGGTAGTAGGCGTTCTGGAGGTTGCTTCTTTGCAGATTATTCCTGCGCATCATATTCAGTTTCTGGAACGTGTTTGTACAAATCTGGGCTTACATGTTTCGAATGAAAATAAAAATATACAAACACGGAATCTGTTAGAGATGACCTTGCAGCAAAAAGAAGCGTTGCAATCACAGGAGGAAGAGGTTCGTCAGAATATGGAAGAGTTATATGCGATTCAGGAGGATGTACGCCGTCGGGAAAGCGAATACCTACAACGAATAGAGGAACTGGAGCAAGAACGTACAAATCAGCATCAGGTTCAGGTAAGGCAGGTGCAAGGTGCTTTCAAAGAGGTATTGTAGATGGTATGGATGAAAATATGTATTTTTCATCCCATGAATGTAGTTGCTTACAAAGTACATAAACCCATTCCGGAACTTGCCGATTTTGTGGAAAGTTTCTGGATGCTGGCTAATCCTTTTGATGAAGAAAAGGAAGTGGTTGTAGTACCCGATGGACGAATTGATTTGTGCTTTTCAATTTCGGCTACGGAACCTTATCATGTGATGCTGGCAGGACTGGATAGCGAACCTGCCTGTAGTAGCATTGCACCCCATTCGGTTATGTTTGCCATTAGCTTTAATTTGCTTGCTGTGGAGTATCTGCTTGATAATTCAGTATCCTCATTGTTGAATGAAAGACTTGTATTACCAGATAATTTTTGGGGAATAGCTGCCAATGATCTTACCGATTTTGATGCATTTTGTACAAAAGCAACCCTTAAAATGCTAAAAGCACTCAAGCCCGATGTAGATAGCCGTAAACGCAAGTTGTTTGAAATGGTGTATTCTACGATGGGAGCCGTGACTATTCAGGAGATTTCCGATACTGTACATTGGAGTAGCCGACAAATCAATCGCTATTTCTCTCAACAGTTTGGACTTCCATTAAAAACATACTGCACCATTCTCCGGTTCAGAGCCTCGTTTCCACAAATTACACATGGCAAGTTATTTCCGGAACAAAACTTTGCAGATCAGGCTCATTTTATCCGGGAAGTGAAAAAATATTCAGGTGCTACCCCAAAAGAGTTGAAGCAAAACAAAAACGACCGATTTATTCAATTTTCTGTTTTGAAGCAGAAGTAGTTTTGTATCAGTTAAATGATTAAACGATTTTCAATCATGCTGATAGAAAACAAAAAAATTGCTATTGTTGGCGGAGGTCCCGGAGGATTAACCTTAGCCAGACTTTTACAAAAAAAAGGAGCTGATGTAAAAGTATACGAACGGGATCTTAACAAAGAGGCTCGTGTACAGGGGGCTACACTGGATTTGCATGAAGAGTCTGGATTGAAAGCTCTGGAAAAAGCCGGATTAATGGATGCGTTTCAGGCAAACTATCGTCCGGGGGCAGATAAGGTACGCATTATAGATAAACATGCCGTTATTCTGGCTGACCAACATTCACTCACTGATCATAATGAATCCCGACCTGAAATAGACCGCGGTCCTTTGCGAAAGATTCTGCTTGAATCCTTACAGCCAGATACAGTAGTTTGGGATAGTCATTTTGCTTCTATGACACCTGAAGAGAGTGGCTGGAAACTGATGTTTCATAATGGTGTATCTGCCTATGCTGACATTGTGATCGCCGCAGATGGAGCCAATTCCAAGATTCGTCCGGTAATCACCTCTATCAAACCTTTTTACTCAGGTATCACTATTGTAGAAGGTTATGTATATGACTCAGAAACTGCTGCACCAGGCGTTCATGAATTACTAAAAGGTGGAAAGATATTTGCGTTTGGAGATGATAAAACGCTAATCGTAAGTTCAAAAGGGGATGGGAGTCTGGCATTTTATACAGGCTGCAAGACAGATGAGTTTTGGATACGTGAGAGTGGTATTGATTTTAAAGATAAGGCACAGGTGCTTGCCTGGTTTAAACAAGAGTTTGCGGGTTGGGATAGTGTATGGGAAGAGTTATTTGTCAATGCTTCGGTATTTATTCCTCGCCCGCAATATTGTATGCCATTAGACCAAAGCTGGGAGGCTCTATCCAATCTGACTATGCTGGGAGATGCAGCCCATCTAATGCCTCCTTATGCCGGAGAAGGAGTAAATATGGCCATGCTGGATGCGTTGGAGTTGAGTGAATGCCTTACCAGTGAGAAGTTTCCCGACCTTCAGGCTGCTATAGCACAGTACGAAAAACAGATGTGCACCAGAGCCTCTGAAGCAGCCCAAATGACGCTGGATTCAACTGCTATGCTACACTCTCCTGAAGCTATCACTTTTATGAGTGAGATTGTTGGGTGATAAAAGAAAAATAAGAATAACGAAAGGATATGAACATATTTTATATTCTTTCGTTAAAAACCATCTTGTCTTTTAGACAACCAAGCTTTGTATTTTAGTTTATAAGAATCCCTGGTTTGGATATCTTTTAGGATAAAATCCATTCCTCCATCATAAGGCGCAACCATACTGGTTCTTTCAATAGAAATAAAAAATGCTCTCATTTCATCATTGGCAATAGCCTGAAGTAATGTGTTGTGTCGGCCAGATTGCCAAACTGTTTCTGCCAAAGCAGGTTTGTAGACTTGATTAGGTTGATAATTTGCTGGATCAATCTTGTGAAAGTCTATATCATCAAGCCATGTAAAGTTATATGGTTTTAAAACTTCCGTTTCTTCCAGTATATAGCTGGTAGTTCCTTTCTCTATATAGTCTCCTGTTATAAGTAATACCGGATTACCTTCCCCCAAGCAAATCACTGATAATAGTATTCTGTCTGTGAAGTAAAATATTCCATTCTTCTTCATTATCTGCATATCGTTTGGATTCTGGCAGACTATGAATTCTAAACCATCTGTCAGAATAATCGTATTTAAAATAATGAGAAATTGGAAGTGTATCAGGAAAAGTTGACGACCAGAATATAGTAAATTGTTCTTTTGTCATAGTTTTTGCCCAGATAAAGTGTCAGATTATGTATTTATCAGTATGTTCTTTAGGATAGTTTATTTTGTAATATAGAGTTACTTATGTGGGGAAGTTGGGGAAAATAATATAGTTTTTTTAGAACAGAATGTGATATTTGCTAAGATGTTTCTCAAACGTAATCTCAATAATGAAATATATCGTACTTTTTGCCTCTTTTTTATGTTTTACAGCTTGTAACAAATGTGAGAAATGTGAGGTTTTGAAAAATAATGCAGCAATAGAAAGCTACGAAAGTTGTGACTCTGAAAGCATAAAGGTTGTAAAAAAGATTTGTCAGGAAAGTGCCAAGTTACAGACTTCTGAATGTAAATGTAAAGAGAAAAACTAGTAAGATATTAAAGCATACTTTTTAAAAGATATTACTGGTCCTTTATTTGGAGTTTTGTAAATATTCCTGGTAAAGTGTTGTCTTTTTGAGGTCTTGCTCAAGTCTTTTCCAGATATCATAGATGATCTTCGCATAGGTATACTTTATCCCGGTTTCATTTTCTTTAGTAACATTGTTCTATTCTTTCTTCTTATTGAATAAAGCTACATTCTCTTTATTCTGTTTGCATGGATTATTTTTCTGTATGCCTTGATAACAATTGCTCAATTATCCCAAAAATCTACAGAATTGTCTTCTAAGTTTGAGTGATTTATCTGTCATATAAGCCTTTATATGTAATCTTCTACTCTGACTTTGAAATCAGTGAGTAACTAGATTAATCATTGGTCTATTGACAGCTACATCTGTGAAACTATTTATAAACGGTTACTCAAACACAATATGTTTATTTCCGCCTTATGGCTAGTAATCTGTGCAATGCTTGCTTTTTCACTTTCTGCAGTTTGTGGCGGAGGGGCGGGTCTGCTTTTAATTCCTTTGCTAAAAACGATATTACCTGCTGCTAATGTTCCTGCTACGTTATCTATCGGGACTGCTGCAAGTTCTGTATCTCGCATGGCAGTGTTTAAGTCCCATATTCAATGGAAGATTGTTGCCTGGTTTGTGCCTGCTGCCTTGCCTGCTGTGTGGCTTGGAGCTTGGTTGCTTAAATACCTGAATCCATTGTATCTGGAACTAATTCTGGGATTATTTCTGGTGGGAAATCTGCCAATGCTTTTTAAATCAAAAAAGGAATCAATAGCTCAAAGGCCTCTGCCTGTTTTTTATTTGTCACTCATTGGAGCTGCTGCTGGTTTTGTTTCTGGCCTTACAGGTGCTGTAGGATTATTGTTTAATCGGTTTTACCTGCGATATGGATTGACGAAAGAGCAGATTCTGGCAACACGTGCTGCTAACGAGCTTTTACTGCATCTGATTAAGATTTTTCTCTATGCTTCTTTTGGTTTGCTTACCCATGATGTGTTTTTACTGGGCATCTTGATTGGGGGTGCAGCTATTGGCTCTTCCTGGGCAATGAAATGGCTTTTACCTAAAATCAATGATAACTGGTTTAAGCGACTTGGGTATGGTGCCATGATTATTTCCGGAATATCCCTGCTGACAGGGGCCACCAATCGACTAATTGATACCAATCATACACAAATAAGCCTGACACCCTTATCTGATGGCGTTCAAACACAAGTACAATGGAAGGAAGGTACTTTCACTCTTGAATTTGAGTATGAGGAAGGAATCGAATTTGAAACTAAAATTAATTTTGAAGACTTACCTGCTAGTCAAAGGGTTGTGGCATCGCGGTTGAGTAAGGAGGCCGACAAAGTATTGATTGAAGAAGTGTTTGGTGTGAATAAGCATTATTATGAAGTGTATGTATTTACGAATGGAAAAGTTGTAAAAACAGATATATAGCATTTCTCTAGTAAAATTAGTTTGAAGACCCCCACTCTCCAAAAAAACTACAGAATTGTATGCCAGCTTTGAGCACTGTCCAGCTAAAAAGCTATTTTCCAGAAATACACCTTATTATTCATTCTGATATGAAATCATTTTTATATACTTTGTTTTTGTTTTGTTTGATCTATGCAAACGCATATAGTCAGAATAAGTCAAATCTGAAGATAAAAGGAAAGATAGTTGACGCTTCCAATAACCTTCCTGTAGAGTTTGCAGCAGTTGCACTTACTGATCAACTAACCAATAAGGTAGTAAATGGCACTGTAACAGGAACTACAGGCGATTTTGAAGTAACTGTTCCTACTACAGGTACATTCATGCTTAGTGTCGATTTTATTGGATATCAAAAAGCAGTAGTAAAAGATATCGTGCTGAATACGACAGGCAAAGATTTGCAAACCATTCAACTGACTCCCTCTGTAAATGTGCTCAATGAAGTCACAGTAGTAGGAAAAAAAGCCATCGTAGAGAATAAGATTGATAAGATTGTTTACAATGCAGCAAATGATATCACTTCGCAGGGTGGTGTTGCTCTTGATGTTTTGAGAAAGGTACCTCAGGTTTCCGTAGATATTGATGGCAATGTGGAGTTACAAGGTAACCCAAATGTACGGTTTCTGATTAATGGAAAGCCTTCTACTATTTTTGGAA
Organism: Xanthocytophaga agilis; assembly: GCF_030068605.1. Lineage (NCBI taxonomy): Bacteria > Pseudomonadati > Bacteroidota > Cytophagia > Cytophagales > Rhodocytophagaceae > Xanthocytophaga > Xanthocytophaga agilis. The sequence goes on along the minus strand of NZ_JASJOU010000007.1, from coordinate 97,587 downwards.
ACAGTCTTACGGATGCGCTTGCTTCTATTCCTGCCAGTCAGATTCAGACTATTGAGGTGTTGACCAGCCCTGGAGCCAGGTATGATGCCCAAGGTACTGGTGGAATTATTAATATTGTACTAAAAGAAAATCACTTGCAGGGAATGAATGGAACAATCAGCTTGACAGCTGGTACCCGACTCGAAAATGGATCAGTTAATCTGAATTTTAGAAAAAACAATTTTGGAATCAACACCTTTGTTAGTGGAAATAAACAGCTTAGTTCCAGAACCCCTAGTTCACAAAATCGCTTCTCAAAAGGAGATACTGAGCAAACAACACAGTTACTGCAAAAAGGTTATCAGGATTTTCAACGAAGTGGTTATCAATCAGGAATCGGATTTGATTGGAGTCCTACTAAAAAAGATAATCTCATCGGTTCCATAGGTTATACTGATTTTGGTAGTGAAAGCAGAGGTACTACTCAACTAAATGAGTCTGTTTTTAATACTAACGGATCACTTCTTTCTTCTGAGAATATTCTGCGTAATGCGACCAGTAAAGGATCTGTAGGAGCTCTTGAATGGAGTCTGAGCTACAGTAAAAAGCTCAGGAATGATGGACAGGAACTGAATGTACTCTATAGTTCCAGTTTTGGAAAACCTCAAAATAACTACAGTCAGACACAACAGTATCTGGCTGAGAATATACCTTATTCAGGTAGCTCGGGTCATACACCAGGAAATAATAAACAGACAAATTTGTCCATTGATTATTCGCATCCTCTTACAACAGACTTGACACTTGAAACCGGAGTAAAGACAGTCCTGCAGGATATTAACAGTCAGGCAGATGTATTGGTATTTTCTCCTTCCCTGAATCAATATACAGCTGACTCTTCTCAGTCGTATCTATTGAATTACAGTATGAAAATTTATGCAGGATATTTGTCTGGTACTTTTTCGTTATTCCATTATTTGAATGTAAAGACGGGTTTACGGTTTGAGCATACAGATGTAACAATTGATTTTCCCAATACATCTATTCCTTCTTACAATAATCTGGTTCCTTCCATTGTGTTGTCACACAATTTTAAAGGTGACCAGTATATCAAATTAGCCTTTACCCGCAGGATTGAGAGAGCTGATTATCGTGAAATCAACCCATTTATGAATTTGAGTGATCCCTATAATATCACTACTGGCAATCCGTTGTTAAAACCTGAAATTGGCAACAATATAGAATTGGGATATAATAAACCATTCAAGAATGGTGGTAGCTTGTATATTGCGTTGATTGAACGAATAAATACCAATGATATTAAGCCTTATACTACTTTCTACCCTGAATACGTAATAGGAGATTCTACATACCAGAACGTTTCAATAACTAAAAGACAAAATATTGGAATTGAGTATAATTCTGGTATAAGTATTTCCGGACAGTTGCCATTGACTACTCAGCTAAGTGTAAGAGGCAATGCAATAGTTACCCAAAAGCGTGTGGTGAATACGTTGCTTTCCAATCAGGTAGCGAATGGAGTTAACTATCGTCTTAATCTAAATGTCATTTACCAGTTGCCCTGGGATCTGGTGATGGAAGGATTTGGAAACTTTTCGTCTGCTATCAATACGATTCAGGGAAAAAGGCCTCAACAGCTTACATATAATCTTGCTATACGCAAACAGTTTCATCATAAGAATGCTAGCTTTGGTCTGACTGCTACCAATCCATTCACGAGATATATACGTCAGGTCACAACCGTAGTAACCGAAAACTATGTCTCCACGACAATTGTGCAGGTTCCCTATCGATCCTTTGGTATCAGTCTTACTTACAAGTTTGGCAAACTGGAATTTAAGAAGGACAAAGAGCCTAAGAATAACTTTTTGCAGAATGCTCCTTCTACAGACAACTAATCCTTTTCTAAGAATCAGAGTAAATCAGATCTGATGGATTTTTAACCCACTATTTCGGTAGTGAACATATGATGGATAGGAAATGAATGCTTTCATATAAGAGCAAAGCCTTGTTTTATGAGAGGTTGGTTTTTTACAGATTCTGAATAAAGGATCTGATTGAGTAAGAATGTTGGGGGAATTTTGTGGACGGGTATATGTCTGAATGGTAATATGTGATATATTTTCAGGTATAGAGGATGAAGTTCTGGTCAGAGAGATAGGTTTCTCTACGGACTGAATTGTTTGAGATAGGGTAGTAGTTTGAGCAGAGATCTGCTTTATGAGCTTCACAAAGTGTAATGCCTTGAATAGTTCAAAGTCTATAAACTTGTATTGCTCTGCCTGTTCAAGCTTTTTCCAGATATCATAGGCTGCCTTGATGCGAATACGTACCTGATCGCGTTTCATCTCTTTCAACACATACTTAGCTGCGTTATCCTTGTCTTTTTTCTTTTCCAGCACAGCCAAATGGTATTCATTGCGTTTGTAACTGACATTGGCTTCTTTATACTCTTTTTCTGCTTTTTTGAGTTGCTTGTCTCTTTCTTTAGAAGCTGGTTTTGCTTCCAGTTCTGCTTTTTGCTGGGTCGTGTGAGCCAATAGACTTGTCAGCAGTGCTTGGTTGGCAAGAGATTGTTCCTCATCTTTTTGAATGGCTTTGATACGTTGTGCCATTCGGAACAGTTGATGGTTCAGGCGGGCTTCATAAACTAGTAGTCCATAATATTCAGATTTGTATTTGCGAATAGCGGTTGTATTAGTGTGATAACGAGGCATATAGATTGTAAATAGTTAGTCGTTTATTGAGTGAATTATTTACCTTAAATATACCTGAATCCAACCTAGCATCCAAAAATATCAGAATAACGCTCAGACTTCATTGTCAGGAAGTTATAGTGTTTTTTGAAAAATATTTTTGCTATTCCTTCAGTGTGAATCTGAAGAGGCAATCCTAAAAGTTTGTGTGTTCTGAAAGAAGAAAAATAGGCGGATTGACAGGGTATCTACCTCTCATCCAATTCGTAAAGGAGAATATAAATTAATCGGTATATTTGCAAGGAAATAACGACGGGATTATTATCCTTTATACAGAGATGTAGTATGTTTGATCACATATTAATGGAATGATTATCGACATGATAGCAGAAGTATGTCAGACATAAAAGATACCACAATTTTAATCCACAGGTATTTTATTAATCTGGTTATCAATAATTCGTAATATCAAGTCAGATGCCTGCGAAAGGAGTTATGACTTTCCTGTTCTTTCCTCTAACTTTTGAAAAGCTCCATGAAGAACATACTTCTTATTTCGTCTGTAATGACTCTTCTGGTAAATTTTGTGCTAGTGTCTGTAATGGCACAAACACCCCCCGCTACTACTAAATCAGCAACAGGGCAAGTAGCTTTAAAAATTGAAGGGGAAGTTGGCAAGTCTCTGCAATTGACTACCGAAGACCTGCGTAAAATGCCTGTAACAGAAGTCAAAGCCAAGGACAAGGGGGACAAAGAAAGAAAGTTTATAGGTGTACCTTTGGGCGAGATACTGAAGGCGGCTCAGGTTACAGTAGGGGCTCAACTACGGGGGAAAAACCTGGTTAAGTATGTTCTGGTAAAAGCAGCAGATGGATATGAAGCTTTATTTTCACTACCTGAACTAGATAGCGAGTTTACTACTGCGTCTGTGTTTCTGGTTTTTGAAGCCGATGGTAAGCCACTGGCAACAGGTGAAGGGCCTTATCGGTTGGTCGTGCCAGGAGAGAAGAAACATGCCCGCTGGGTACGGGAAGTTACTACTATTCAGGTGGCCTTTGCAAAATAGATACACCTAAACAAAAAAGCAGTTGCACGTATGTGCAACTGCTCAGGCATCAAGAAACGCATAGATTCAAAAAAGCTGTAGTAAGCTACGCGGCATAGTTATATTTCAAACAATACCTGAAACAACAGGTATAGGTTTAATACGATAATGATAGAGGCTACAATCCATGTGATAGTGGTTAATAGCGGGCTATTAACAAATTTTCCCATCTTTGCTTTGCTACTGGTAAATATAACCAACGGAACCACTGCAAAGCTCAACTGAAGTGACAATACCACCTGACTGAAAACCAATAGTTGTGCAGTGCCTCTTTCTCCATAAAGGAATGCTACCCACAAGGCAGGAATAATCGCAATCCCTCTGGTTACTAAGCGACGTAGCCATGGCTTCAGACGCAGGTTCAGAAAACCTTCCATTACAATCTGTCCAGCCAATGTTCCTGTGAGTGTAGCATTTAATCCACTTGCTAGCAACGCAATACCAAATACAATAGCTGCCCATTTGGCTCCTAATAACGGATCAAGCAAATGATAAGCATCTCCAATATCCGCTACAGTGTGATTACCAGAAAAGTGAAATGCTGCTGCCGCTACAATCAGAATAGATGCATTGATCAGAAAGGCAATAAAAAGGGATCCTGTTGAGTCAATACTCGCGAAACGAATGGCTTCCTTTTTTCCTTTTTCTGTATCTGAAAACTTACGCATTTTGGCTACACTGGAGTGTAGATATAAATTGTGTGGCATTACTGTAGCTCCCAGAATACCTATTGCGATATACAGCATACTAGGATTTGTTACAATCTGTGCACTTGGTATAAATCCTTTACTTAATTGAGCAATATCTGGCTGTGAAAGTAAAATCTCGTAACCAAAGCATAGGATGATAATAAAGATGATCCCACCTACTGTACGTTCCAATGCCTGAAAACCTTTGTGCTGCAATAATAGTAAAAGCATCACATCCGCTATCGTGATCAGTACTCCAATACTAAGAGGAATATTAAAAAGCAGGTTAATTGCCAGTGCTGCACCAATGATCTCCGCAAGGTCGGTCGCAATAATAGCAATCTCACATAGCACCCACAAAAATATCGTAACACCTTTGGAATAGGATTCCCGGCAGGCCTGAGCTAAGTCATGACCTGTTACAATACCTAATTTAAGAGCCAGATATTGCAAAATCATAGCAAAAATACTGGAAAGGCCTATGACCGAAAGCAGAGAATAGCCAAACTGTGAACCTCCTGCTATATCGGTAGCCCAGTTGCCCGGGTCCATATATCCTACTGCAACCAATAATCCCGGACCAATAAAAGCTTTTAGCTTACTCCAGAACCCTTTACTTTCGTCTATCGTGATGCATTCTGATGCCATTGAGTCCACTTGCGACGTCTGTACTGTATTAACAGTTTGGGAGGCAATGGTTTGGGGCATAGATACCGAGGTAAGAAATTCTTTTACTTTTGTATTCACTTTTATGTATGGTTTTATTGCGCTTCTAATTTTAAGTAAATCTATAATAGAAAATGCATTTATCAAAACAATTTTTTAGGTTTGTCTAAATTTTAATTATAAAATATATTTCGACTACCTTTGCTATCAAGAATTTTGTCAGAGTTCTGACGAAGCGGAATGAACCCTATATACCGTTACTAATCAGAGTTCTGCAAAGAAAAACAGAAGCAAATGGTTTCATTTACAGAAGAAAACTATCTAAAAATCATCTATAAGCTTTGTGCTTCCGGTGATAATGGCGCTACCACCAACGCTATTGCTCAATTAACCCAAACTAAACCGTCATCGGTATCTGACATGCTCAAAAAAATGTCGGACCGCCAGTTAGTTGATTATAAAAAATACCAAGGTGTTAGTTTAACAGAAGAAGGCGAAAGACTGGCATTACGGGTGATTCGCCGACATCGTTTATGGGAAGTATTTCTGGTTGAAAAACTAAGTTTTGCCTGGGATGAAGTCCATGAACTGGCAGAAGAACTGGAGCATATTGAATCTGAGCAACTGATTATCCGGCTTGATGAGTTTTTAGGCTTTCCCCAATTTGATCCGCATGGAGATCCCATTCCAGACCAACATGGTAAGATTACCAAGGTAAAGAAAATAAAGCTGACTCACATAGAGGAAGGTTTACAATACAAAATTGTAGGTATGGAAGATACCTCAGATGCTTTTCTGCAATACCTGACCAAAATAGGAATGGATTTGTCGAGTAAAGTTACGTTAGTGGAAAAGATTGAATTCGATCAATCAATGGTACTGAATATCAACGGAAAATCCACTACAGTATCTCATAAGTTTACAGAGAATGTATGGGTGAGTGAGTTGTAAAAAAGATTACAGGTTCATATAAAAGCGATTTGGGGTTAAGCCTGAATAATCTTCTCCCGAATCGCTTTGGCAACTGCCTCTGGTCCACACTGAACATGTAGTTTTTGATAGATGTTCTTCAAATGACGGCGAACGGTTTCAATAGAGATTGAAAACTCAATTCCAATCATACGATAGGTATATCCTTTAGCTAGTAATTCCAACACCTGACGTTCTCGTGGGGTGACATTGTATTCACTAGATGTACGTAAAGGCTGATGAAAGGTTTGCAATACCTTTCTCGCAACACCAGGCGACATAGGTCCTCCTCCTTCATATACATCCATAATAGATTGAATCAGGTGCATGGATGTATCTTTTTTGAGTAAGTATCCATCTGCTCCATTGCTCAGACAGGTAAATAATTTTTCATCATCATCAAATACTGTATGCATCAATACCCGAATGCTTACATCATACTCCTTCACTATCCGGATTCCTTCTATGCCATTTACTTCCGGCATGTCTATATCCATGACAATTACATGTGGTTTGTAGTGGCGTATATCCCAGTAAATATTGCTGCAATTTGCATAAGATCCTTTGAGTATCAGCCCCTCTGTATTGCCTATCAGCATTTCCAGCAAAGACCTTAACTTGTCGTTATCTTCATAAATGGCTACATGAATCGGATACATAAGAAGAATAAGAATAAAGATATAACTAGTTAACCAATATGTATGAAAGACAACTGTGACTATATGTCTGTCTTTGAAGGATACAATAAGTGAACGTGTATTTGTAAAATACTACGCAGATACAAATGAACTCTTAACAAAGAAAGCAGAGTATATGCAGGATGTCAATAACCCTTTTTGGTCAATGTATAACAGGAAATTGTAGTCGAATAGTTGTACCCTGACCTAAGGCTGAACGGATAGATAGAGCTCCTTTTAGATTCTCAGCTCGTTTTTGCAGATTTCGTAAACCATTCCGGTCCTGATGGCTAGCAGGGTCAAATCCTATCCCATTATCTTCTATAAGCATTTGTAGCTGATGATGGTTGACTGTAATGGTTATTCGGGCATGACTGCAATGGGCATACTTAACCAGGTTATTTATCGCTTCTTTGAATATGAGATAAAAGTCCCGTCGTTTCTCCATTTCAAGTTTCAGGTTTTCGATTGAATCAGGAACCTGAATATGATAGTTTATATTCCGCGCTTCCAGTAATTCTGACGCATATCGGACCATTCGTGATACAAGTATGGACAGTTCATCATTGTGAGGATTTATGCTCCAGACAATATCATCCATGGAACTGCTGATACGATGTACCTCTTCCATCATTTTGTCCAGAAACGGAGAAGACACAGCAGGGTTTTGAAGGTTCTGTTTTACCATCATTCCCATAATGCTAATACCACTTAATGACGAGCCAATTTCATCATGCAGATCGGCAGAAATCCTGTTTCTGACATGTTGCAATTGCAAAATCTGTTGTACCCTGTAATGATAAAGTGCATATAGAAGTGTGAGGATAGCTACTGCCATCATAATACGGAACCACCAGGTTTCGTAAAAAGCGGGTAAAATCGTGATATGTATGCTGGTAATATGAGGGTTCCAGTTCCCAAAGGCATCACCTGCTTTCAGGCGCAGTGTATAGGAACCAGGATCTAGATTCGTATAATAAGCCACATGTGCCGAACCACTTTGATGCCATTTTTCTTCAAAGCCTTCCAGTAAATAAGCATACTGGTTGTTTTGTAGCTTGGTGTAATTTAAGGCAACAAAGTTGACAGTAAAGGCATTGTCATGTCTTTCGAGTTTGATAGGCTGAGTGAAATCTGTCTGTAAAACCTTATCATGTACCTGAAAACTGCTGATTGCCAATGTAGGTAATACAGGCTTTTTCATCAGATTGGAGACATTTACAATGTCAAATCCATTTTTTTGTCCAATCAGGAGTTCCTTTTTATTGGGTGTGGTAAAGACACGTCGCAGTGTATTGTTTTGTGAGAGCCCGTCATTGATAGTGAAGCGGATAATTCGTTTAGTGAAAGGATTATAACAATGTAATCCTTCAAAGTTACCAATCCAGATATTGCCTAAAGTGTCTTCTGCAATTCCGTTGTTCTCTCTGTCATATAGTCCATCTTTGCTGGTAAGTAGGGTAAGTAGGTTGCCTTTGGAATCAGTTTCTGTAATACTACCCCAGCGGGCAGCCCATATATGTCCCTGATGATCCTCATAGATGGAATTAACAGTCTGATCAAAACCGGGATTATTTTTGATCGCGATAGAATCCAAACTTACAAATCGTTTTTGTTTTTCATCTGCAAGGTATAGTCCCTGATAGGTTGCAAGCCACACACGTCCTTGCCTATCCTGATATAGATCATTAATCAGATTACTATTGTGTTGAAACTGTTGCTGGGCTACTTTGCTCCAGGGAGTTACATCCCTGGTTGTCTTTGTATCTAATACATGAATACCTTCATCTGAGTTGCCGATCCAGAGACGTTGCGATTTGTCAAAGAATCCATACATAAAGAAGGACACAGAATAAAACGGAATGGTTGAACGTGCTAGCGGTGTATCCAGAAATCTATCTGAGCCAGGATCATATACAAATAGTCCTCCCCGTTTATAATCCCATCGGTTCACTCCAATCCAAAGTATACCATCTGGTCGCTGGTCAATCCAGGTAATCTCCGCCTGATGCAGATTCTGTGGGAAGTGTATGTGTTTAAACTGTCCACTTTTTCGGTTCCAATGCAGTAAGCCCTGACGAGATAGCCCCAACCAGAAGCTTTGACCAGTAGAGTCACGTTGGTCTGGTGTAATGACATTAACTGTTACTGAAAATTGAAGGAGATTGACAGGTAGCTGAACTTTATGAATAAGGTTACTTTGTGGATGGTATTTCAAAATGCCTTCTGATGTGCAGACCCATACAATGCCATTGGTTTTTTCCCGAAAAATATAATAGACATTATAGGCATCTGGAAACAGATTAGTAAAGTCATAGAATTTTTGTTGTTCAGGGCGATATACCCATAGTCTTTCATGGGTACCAACCCACAAAATTCTTTGATTATTCTCATCAAACCCTTCTCGGACACAGGTAATGGCCAAAGGTCTGTTCATATCCTGAAATGTCTGATAGGTATTTGTGTGAGGATTATACTGAATGAGACCGCGATTCTCTGACCCTAACCACAGCATACCTTTAGAATCCACACATCCTTTGGTAAAAACAATCGGATCACTTCTTCCAGGTACTTTGCTATCCGCACCCAGGACGCAGACAAATGTATCTTTGTTACGATCATATCTGAATAAACCGTTATCTGTACAGATTGCCCATAGTGTATGCTGGCTGTCTTCAAGAAACGATGCTTTTATCCATACATAATTTGTCTGGCGCAAAGGATAATACTTGGTTTTATGAGTAGTCAAATCCATCTGATTTATCCCTTGCATATCACTATACCATCCTTTACCATATGAATCAATAAAGAAAGATCCTGATTGTGGCCCTGAAGGTGTATGACCTGGCTTATACAAGGATTGCATGTTCATAGAGTTGGATTTGATCTGGCAGATTCCATTTCGGTCACTGGAAATCCAGATCGTATTCTGAGAGTCAGCTGCTATGCCTGTGACAAGATTGGTTTCCGGTGTGAGGAAAGACCGGAAAGTAGATCCATCGTATCGGGTAGGGCATGTGCGGGTACCAAACCACATAAATCCCTGTTTGTCTTGGGTGGCAAAATAGGTTGTATTACTGGGCAGTCCGTCCTGAATAGTAATAGTTTCAAATGAGACAGATGGTAGCTGCGCATGAACCAACGAACTGAGGAATACAAATAATAGCCAGCCTTTATAATAAAATGTATTTGTCATTAAGGAGTTTGTAAGTTGTATCTGAGTGGTACAACTGCTTATACGAAAATAGTAAATAAATGCCTGATTTTATATGTTCCGCCTATCTGACTTGTGTATAAAAGGGTATATATGTTTACTTATCCTCTTATAATTCCTCTTTTCCCCATTAAGCAGGTCAAATTATGTGTATAAAGGGTTATTGAAGACCTTCTCTGCAATCCCGTACTTAGTACATACAAAAAGGATGAAAAATCAGCGATCAGATTAGAGGAGTTTTCTAGAGGTCCGGAAATAAAGAAAAATATCTTCCTGTTCCCTGAAAGGATCACTCACTCTCTATCTTCTTAGAAAGTTCATTCCTTCGTTGTCCTTCTGAAAGAATCCTGTGACAAATAGAGTTGTGTTTACTTTCTGAGAGAAAATAATTCCAAAAGTAAAGGCCGCCGGTCTTGTCACGAGATCCTTTCAGGAGGACCGGGAGGGAGAGAATCCTTTCTGAAGGACATCGAAGGGAGAAGGACCTTACAGGACAGGAATAGAGAATGATACTTCCAGAATGATAGGATGAGGGTATATTTTTTCAGGATATGTCACAAGAAAAAGAAAAAAAGAATCCTGAAAATAAAGTGTGTATAAAGGGTTAGTTACATAGCCAAAATACACACTTACTAAAGTATATAAACCAGAAATTGTTTACAACCAGCTAATTATAATTATGTCGAAGCCTGCCGCTCGCATTGGTGATATGCATACCTGCCCGATGATAACGGTGCTGGTGCCACACGTAGGAGGACCTGTAATGGGTCCGGGAATGCCTACTGTTTTAATTGGTAGTATGCCCGCTGCTGTAATGGGAGATATGTGTACTTGTGTGGGCCCTCCCGATAGTATTATACTTGGATCTGCTACAGTTTTGATAGGTGGAAAGCCCGCAGCCCGGATGGGTGACATGACCGCACATGGCGGCCTGATTGTGCTGGGCTGCCCTACAGTTCTGATAGGTGGATAAAACAATATATTCTTTTACTCTCTAACCCTTACAATCATGTTTGACTATGGCATTGGCGGACAGGAACGCAAAATTAATGTAAGTGAAGGTATTACCGATATTCCGCAAAACCGGACACTGCTTGTTGAGAAACTTACCGATGAGCCTCCGATCCAACCGGAGATTGTATATGATCTGAAAAATGTTACAGATGTATTTGAGCATTTTCAACCTGAGAAAGAAGTTGAATTTACAGATGAACAAGGAAGTACATTTACGGAGACACTCCGATTCCGAAGTGTAGCTGACTTTGGCAAACAAGGTCTACTCAGTCAGAGTGAATTTCTGCAAAATCTGAATCTACAGTTTGAAGATTTCCAGAAATATGTTCGACAGCTCAAATCCAATAAAATTCTGAAGACTTTGCTGGAAAATCCAGAAGCAAAGGCAGCTTACCTTGCTGCTCTTCAGCAAGCCATCAAAGAACTGGAAGAAGGAGAATAGCCCCTTACTTTCTCACTTAAAATGATTTACCAGTCAGCAATCTAACTCTCATTAACTACAAATCACTATGGCTGAGGCAAAAGAAAATCTTCAGGCAGGACAATTGGCTGTAAAGGAACAGTTGCCTGCTATTTCACTGGAACAGGCAGGACAGAAATTAGCTAAATACGGTGGCTTTGGTATTCTGGAAACTACTATTGATGGATTACAAAACCTGAATCCTGAGAAGAAAGCCCGTAAACGCATCTTTTTAACGGATGAGTCTAAAAAGGCAGAAAGAGAAGCATTAAAGAAAAGACTGAGGCTGCTTTCTGATCTGATTAGCAGTGCTGAGACTGTGCCCGAACTTATCGAAAAAGCAACCGAAAAATCTGAAACCGCTACTCAGTTACTCACCCAAAATCTAAGTAATGCGTTTGCATCCGTTCGAGACTTGGAACGGTCTTATCGTTCGGTGGCTAATTTCTTTAAGAATGCGGATCAGGACAAGTTAAAGAATGTGTCGATCATGAACGCTGACATGGAGCAAGTCACCAATCTGGAAAACACTACCTTCATTGATGCGATTACAGAGGAGATTGAGAAAAACTATGATCGGCTGGACCTGCGGGATAACTATTCACTGCTGGTATTACCAGGATATCTGGGATCTAAAAAAGTAGTAGATAAATGGGCTCGTATTGCCAATAAGAATAAAGTTATGCTGGTGACAGACTTTGAGCACCTCGATGCTCCGGAAGATGTGATAGATCTGTTTGACTCAGCTCAGCTTACAGGAGGAGATGCGTATCTGTCGAATGTGGTTATGACCTGTAACTGGTTGGTGGGAAGAGGAAGATACCAGGAAGTACAAGAAGAAGAGGACTTATATGTGCCTCCATCAACAGCACTGGCAGGTCGGATATACAGCACACTGATGTCACAGGTGACTGCTGGGCGCAAGCATGGGTCATTGTTTGAAGTAGATGGAGTACGATTCCAATTGAAGAAAAGTGAAATCAGTGAAATTGAAAAGTTAGGACTAATTCCCATGGTGGCGGAATACGGAAAGGTAATGCCATTTGCTGCCAAGACTCTTTTCAGTGGGGATAATATTGGTTTGCAGACTTACTCGGTAGTGCGAGTATTTGATTACATCACCAAAGTACTGATTGATTTTCTGAATCGCAGAGCTTTTGAAAACTTCAATGTCAATACCCGGATGGATATTCAGAAGCAGATTACCCGCTTCTTGGATAGTGTAACAGGGCCTGGTAAACTGATCGAAAAATTTAAGGTGCTTCGGTTTGAACAGGACCCTCAGAAGAAAGACCGTATTTATCTGGACATTCATATGGTTCCTTATTTTCCTGCCAAGACGTTTGTAATCAAACTGGATGGTCAAAAAGGAGATGATCCGGATTCTGCTGACTGGAAGGCTGACTATCAGCAACAATAATCAGGATATTTTATAGACAGATAGTAAAATGGGAATGCCAGATCCAAACGGCCTTGTGGTTCCCATCTGAAAACATATTGCCGATAGTTTACATAAATCAGATTTCAATCTTTATGTCATTCAAAGCCTATCTTCTTTTCGATGGAGAACAGTATGAACTCACAGCATGCCATGTGACCGTCCATCGTAAAGCCAATGTCAAGGGGCAGCCTGCATCCAAACCACTCTGGATCATATTTGTTGTGATGGACTCAATGGATGATACCAAAATAACCGAGTGGATGGTAAATCCTCATTTGCAGAAAGATGGAGAAATAGAAATATATAAAACGGATGAAGATGCTAAACTCAAGGTGATTTCTTTTCAGAAAGCATACTGTGTAAACATGATTGACAACTTCTATACAGACGTCTCCTTTATGAAGTGTTCTCTTCAGATTGTTGGAGAACAGATCTCTATAGGTGAAGCGACTCTGATAGTCTAAGTAGGTATTGACAACAATCTATTTCCTGTTTTTATGTCTTTTAAAGGTGAATTTAAAGTAGCTGGCAATACTTATGAGGTGATTCAATGTCATGTGCCACTTAGTCAGAAATATGATCAGCGGGGACGACCTTCATCAGGAGTGCATTCTGGTCGGATACGAATTATGCTGGATGGAACGGCTGATGGAGCTTTGGGATCATGGATGGCTGATCCAACCAAAAAACAGGACGGACAAATACTATTTTACCGAACAGATCAGGTAGATACAGTTTTTAAGGAAGTGGCTTTTGAAGGAGCATATCTGATGACGTTAATTGAAAGCTTTACCCTGGATAATGAGAGTTCCTCTTCATTACTGCTTGAGACAGAATTAATCAACACAGACATTGGGCCTGATGAAACAAAAGATGGAGAGAGTCTGAAAAATTCATTTCGGGACTTACTAGGCTGTCAGCAAAGAACCGGCAGAAGTTACTGTATGCTGTTACGTATTTCTGCTGAGAAGATAAAAATAGATGGTGTGGAGCACACAAACTAATCTTTAAACAAACAATGCAACAGGTAAAAGCAACTATCGAACTGGAGACTGGAAAAAAGATAACGCACTATACCCGGTTGCGCATTGAACAGAGTTTGTTTACCCATCATTCATTTGAATTGGAAGTGCCTTTTGAAGAATTAGAAGATCCTAAGGAGATGTTCTTTCATCAGGCGCATCAGGATGTGTGTGGTAAGGCAATTGCCTTTTCTTTTGAACCCGTACTGGAAAAGGGATCGTTCTCTTTTGCGTTCAAAGGTATCGTCACAGAGATTGCTTTGAAAAATACAAGTGATCTGGTCAATGTGTTTTTGCTGAAAGGCTATAGTCCAACAATTCTGCTGGAAGATTGCCAGACGCAACGAACCTTTCATGATCAGACCTTTGGGCAGATTGCAGAGTCTATTCTGGGCAAATATCCCCGGAACCTGATCAAACGTCGGATTGCTACCCAGCATAATGAGAAACTGTCATATGCAGTTCAGTACAAAGAGACCAATTACGCTTTTCTGAGTCGCCTGGCAGCCGAGCAGGGTGAGTGGATGTATTACAATGGAAAGGAGCTACTGATAGGAGACCATTCATCTTCAGATACCATTGCATTTGAAGTGAATGGGGTACAGACTTGTCATATGTCGATTTCGCTGCGGCCATCCAAGTTTAGTATGGCTGTCTATGACTATATGCAAGATGAGCAATATCTGAGTAAGTCAGCAGACCAGTCGATAGATGGTTTGGGCAAGTTCAGCAGCTTTGCCTTGGATGAATCTACACGGTTATTCGAGCAGAGTAGTGAGCAGACTTTGTACCATCCTTTTGATAACCAGCAGGCTGTTGACCAGACTGTAAAAATACGGAAAGCGGTAGAGGCAAATTATCTGGTGGATTTTCGTGGTACAGGTGAATATCCGGACTTTTCAGTAGGAGCTGTACTGGATGTGAGTAGTGTGCGTCCACAAAAAGATGGACAGGCTACAGAGAGTTTTGGTAAATACAGAGTAACAGAGATTATCCATGAAGTAGATGGCAATGGAAACTATGTGAATCAGTTTAAAGCTATTCCGGAATCGGCTGAGTATCCTCCATCCAATCACACTATCATACACCCTGTAGCTCATTCTGACTTGGCAAAAGTAATTGATAATGATGATCCGGAAGAAATGGGACGGATAAAAGTACAATTCCTATGGGCGTCGTCCGAACAGGAAACTGCCTGGGTACGTGTAGGGCATCCCTATACAGGAGAAGGAAAAGGGATGCTTTTTATTCCAGAAATAGATGCACAGGTGGTAATTGGGTATCAGGGCAACAGCCCTAATATGCCGTATGTAATTACCAGCTTGTATCCTCAAAAGAGTGGAGAAAAATATACTACCAAGGATAATACGATTAAGCAGATTCTATTCAGAGGAGGTAACATGCTGAATTTCGAAGATGATCCCAATGCTAATATACAGCGAATCACCATCTCAAATATAGATAAACAGGATAAAGCAGCATTGATTATCTCCTTTGAAGATGATGGGAAAATTCAGTTGCAAACACAGGGAGATATTGTATTGGAAGCAGCGAAAGATATCTCTCTGAAAGCAAAGAATATAAGCATGCAGGCAGATGAGAAAATCAATCTGGAGGCTATGAATTTCAAACTCAGTGCCAAACAAAATATAGAGCAGGAAGCAACAGCAGCTTTAAAGTTGAAAGGAATGGAGATAAAAGCACAGGCAGATACCACAGCAGAGGTTAGTGCCAGTGCACAACTAAAATTATCTTCTTCCGCTACAACAGATATATCAGGCGGAGCCTTGGTAAAAGTAGAAGCCGCACTTATCAAACTAAATTAAATCGTAACACAAAACAGCTCTGACAATGGCTTTAAGTATTCCTGATTATAAAATCTGGGTAGGCTCCGTCCTAAAATATGGCGGTATGTTGGCTGTAGTAGGCCTTGAATCGCTGGATGGGTCTATTATACGACTAGATGATCTCAAGTCCGGTAATTCAGGTTCGCCGTGGTATTGTTATGCAACACCTGGCGTACGGTTAGGCCTTGGATTGGGAGCATCTGTAGGCGTATCCATTATCCTTGTTCTGAACACGCAGTTTTATGTGGATCTACATGGGCTTGATATCGGTGGTCCCGGACTTAATATAGCTTTTGAAGACAGATTCGGAAAAATTCCTTTATCTGAAAATGAATACAAGGCATTTGAGGCTATGGCGAAAGGGGCAATGAATATGAATCAGTACAATGGCGTTACCAATGTTGCCAATGCTGTGATTAATGGACTTAACTACTCAGGCTCTGGTCCATTGGCTTTTATGTTTGATGTGCCAGGAGCTGGGACAGGTTTGGAATTATCAGCGGTATATACCCTCGAGTATAGACTTCAGTTAAAAGCATTGACTCAATAACTAAAAGAAGCAGACTTATTTATTATTCAGTTCCACTTACTAATCACTTTACCACTATGTCATCATTTAATGCAACATTACAAGTAGAAGGCGGAGAATACGATGTGTTAAGCTGTAACTTCTCATTTGGTCAGGCTACTGACGACAAAGGCCGTCCGGCATCCAATGTAAAAGGAGGTAATCTGTTTATTCAGATTGTTACCAGTGACGATACCGCTCTTTTGGGCTGGATGATTGATCCCTATAAAAAGACCAATGGCAGTATCGTTTTCAAAAAAATAGACGAAGACTCTACTTTAAAAGAAGTCAAGTTTGAAGACGCTTACTGTGTAGGCTATTCCGAGTCTTTCAATTCTACCTCTGCCAGTGCCATGACTGTCAGTCTGAATATTTCCGCCCGCAAAATAGAAGTAAGTGGCGTGGCCCATGAAAATCATGCCTGATCATAGGTCTGATACTCTATTATTTGATTCCTAATCTAAACCCTATTGACAGGTGAAAACTTCTGTTAAGCCAACAAAAGGTATTTTGTATATGGCAGGCATGGTCCTGCTACTGATTCTGACTGGATTGCTTGGACTTTTATCCCCTTTGGCAATGCAGGGTTGGTATTTATTGGCTCAATTGCTTGGGTTTGGGTTAGGTATTGCACACTTATTTCTGTTGTATCGGTTTTTTACTGCACCAGAGACGAATCAGGATCTTTATGGTCTGGGTTTAACACTCATTGTACAGATTCTGGGAGGAATAAGCATATGGCTTTTATATCTTCTGGTTTTTAAAGCTGGCAATGCCGGATTTGCTACCTGTGTAATTCCATTTGTTATACCCTATCTGTTTGCCTGGACTTATAGATCCTATCGGGCTATTCCGGATGCTGAATACAAAAAATGGTACTATCCATTAGGTGGGGCTATGCCTGATCTTGATTTGATTGACTTGTCTAAAATTCTGGTTGTACAGTTTGAATTTCCCAAACGGGCTACAGATGCTGCTACAACTAATTTTAAGGCGAAGGCTCCATTACAGATGCCATTGGGAGAGCTGTTTCTGATATTTCTGAATGACTACAATGAACAAAATGGTGTCAATGGAATTCAGTTTACAGATTCACAGAACCACCCTTATGGATGGCATTTCTATGCAGTCAGAGGGCGATTCTTTCCTAGGCGTTACTTCGATCCGGATCTGACATTCCAGCAGAATAATATACAGGATAACTTCATCATCAAAGCAGAACGAAACACGATTTGAAGACTATAAGGTCATCTACAACCTATAACCAAAGCTATTCTTACTACTATTTCAATTATGAATACATCGAAACCATTATTGCTGACTGTTTTTATGGCCTTATTGAGTGTCCGGATAATGGCTCAGATGGCTGCTTCTCCGGAAGTTGCTCCATTTTCATCCGAGTCAGCCAATAAAAAGTCTGCTGCTGAAAATAAGTTTTATGTAAAGGCCTATGGATTTTATGGCTTGCTTACACCTGGTGGCTTTAGCGGACAGGGAGTAGATCCATCCAGTACGTATTCCTATAGCTCAGGCAATGGTACAACCACCTATACAACCAAAAGTTCTGATTACAAAGTAGATAAGTCATTTGGGGCTGGCTTGCGGGTAGGAGGTGGAGTAGGGTTGGTTGTCAATGACTTTATTAATATAGGTATAGATGGAGAATATATTCTGGGAGGTACTGCTACAGAAAGTTATACGACAACTTCTGAGTACCGAATCAATTCGTCTGAACCAACTACCAGTTATATTGCCAGAGTGCAAAAGAACTATGACTACACAATTGTAAATATCATTCCTAATATCACCTTTAAGGCAGTATCCAAGCCTGAATATTATATCTATAACCGATTAGGAGTTTGTATAGGAATTCCTACTAAACTATCCTATGTAAATACCTCTAACTTTACCTATCCTGACAATCCTTCTGCACGATACGAAATTGAGATGACCAATGAATTGGAGAAAAAGGTAGGATTTGGCTATCAGGCTGCCTTGGGTATCCAGTTTCGTATTGTAGATCAGTTACGGGGTTTTGTAGAACTAGTTATTTCCAGTGTACAGCTTAAGTCTAATAGCTCAGAAGTGACCAAAGCACAATATACATATGTTGATGCTAATACCAGTCAGATTGATCAACCTATAGAGATAGATGAATCTCAGCGTCGGACAGATAATCTGAATCTGAAAATACCTGTGTCTTCTGTTGGACTGGGCGCTGGCATCGCTTTCCGGTTTTGAGGCTTACTACTTGAAAGGACGGTTTGCTATGCCTAAGAGCTATTACACATTACCTCTGCGACTCGACGAGATTTTGCAGAAGAAAATGCATACACAATGTGGTTTGCGGGAGTCAGTTGCTCAGAATCTGTTTCTGCTCCTTACTACACATTTTCGGGAGTCACGTTTTGATGGAGAGTATGGCTGTAGTATTTGGGAAGAAGATTTTAGCCTGCAATCAAGCAATCGCTGGAAAGATGAAATTGTAAAATCTGTCACAACGACCATTGCGGAATATGAAAAGCGACTTGCAAATGTACGGGTACGTGCAGAAATGGAAGATCATGAGTTTACATTGGGTGAGCACAAACGCAGGATTAAGCGTCGATTAGGAATCTGGATTGATGGCGTGTTGAATCAGACAAACGAAAAGTTTGAGTTTTATAAGGCATTCTATATCTCTCCCTTATCTTTTTGATGTAAGTAATCTTTCGATGCACACCGTATCACAGTACTATTCCAAACATTACATTCTATGCAATCAGATATTTTGTCTTCCAAAAGTTTTATGCGGGCACAGGTCAAAAACCGAATGCTTCGTCGTGCTGCAGAGTTATGGGGATACTCTGAAACAGAACTGGAAGCTTTTGATCCGTTGGTTGCATTGTTAATAGAAGCATGTTCTGTGGAGTTTGAGAAAATCTCTGCAGAGATCAGTGAAACACAGAACCGTCTGCTCAATCGGTTGGCGCAGTTGATGAATCCGGAAGTTGAAACGGCCAAGGCTGCTTATGGAATTTTACAGATGCGTTCTACTGAGCCTGTTAGTTTTGTAACCCCCGATTCGCAGTTTGCCTTTCGGCTACGCAATACTGATCGTACTGTGCGTCAGACAGAGGCAGATGTGTATTTCTCTCCTTTGCGTAAGCTACCCATATTTAATGCGTCTATCACCTATATAGCCTCTTCCCATACGCTGTTTCAGATAGAAGAAGGAGTACAGAAAGTAGCTGTTGCACAGGCGAAGTCAGGCTATATTGCTTCCTTTCAGACACTTTGGATAGGGCTGGAACTGGATGAAGATATTACCAGCTTACAACAACTGTCTGTTTATTTTGACTGGCAGAGCCATCCGGAACGAGATACATGGTACAAATATCTTCCGTTTAGTGAATGGTATAACGGACGTCATAAATTAACCACTCAGGTTGGTTTACCTCAGACAAATCTGTCGGAATTTGCTCTGACCTCACTGGAAAAAGAGCTGGACGGTGTAAAGAAGCTGGAAAAAGAAACCGAATGGCAGTTTGAAAGTCAGTTTGTTACTATTACTGGTGGATCAGAGATCGAAAAAAAGCTTTATCCGGAGGAGTTGGAACAATGGTTTGGGCAAAGTGCTCTAAAATCCATTCGAAAGACTTTGTGTTGGATACAGATCCGTTTCTCGCAGGCTATTTCTACAGAGGCTTTGAATAGTTTACTCTGTTCGGTCAATGCTATCCCAATCATGAACAGAAAGCTTAACAAGCTTACCTATAAACTTCAGCCAAATTTCAATATCATTCCTTTGGAGGCAAATGGACTGTTTCTTGGAATACGGGATGTAAGAGATAGCAATTCAGTTCGTTTACAATCTGTTCCTTTAGGTAATCTCCTGGAATTGCAAGCCCGAACTTACACTTTGCAATATGGCATAAACCGCTTTGATGACCGGAATGCACGTGAGATGCTGACCAATATGCTGGATACGATCCGCGACGAAAGTTCATCATTCTCCGCCTTGGGTGAAGATTTCCTTTCCTCTGTTATCCGGGAGCTGAATCAGACCATTGCCCGTCTGGAAATAAAGGTAGGTAGAGAAGATATACTGGAATCGCCAGTTCCCTATCTGGTAATTAAACAAGCACAACAGAGTGAAAATGTATTTGTAGAATATTGGACTTGCCATGGAAGTCAGGCTAACCGGATTCCGGTAGGGAGCAAACTATCCGCTTATGCAGATGCGAATGTGCAAAAAGACAGGATTTATCTGCTTACTACTACTCAAGGAGGAAGGGATCGTTTAAAGGCTTCCGAAAAAATTAATCACTATCGGAAAGCTTTGCTATCCCGGAACCGGATTGTGACGCTGGAAGATGTACGGGCTAGCTGCCTGAAAGAACTGGGAGATGTGGCGCAATCTGTAGAAGTACATAGAAGTTTTATGATAAGCAATGCACTTAATGCAGGTTTTGTACGCTGTATTGAAGTCATTGTCAAGCCTGCCAGAGGTATAGAACAAACTGCCAGAGAATGGGAGCAACGTGGATTGCAGTTAAAAGCTATACTGGAAGCACAGACAGTTGGTAATCTGCCTTTTCGAATCATCTTTTCATAACTGACGATGTCTGCATTTGACACATATATTGAGCAGATTAACCGATTGCCTGTCGACATTCGTGCAGAAGTACTGCTTGCCAATCTATTGGAGAACGGTTTGTCAATGGAAGAGTTGCTAATTCTTCCAATCGGATTGTTCAAGCGAAACTTTCAGAATGATATTGGAAAAGCCAGGGTAGAAGAAATGGCAAGGTCAGGAAAGAAAAAACTTTGTCTGGAAATAAACAGAGATGGATTATATGATTCTTTACCGGAAGGCATTTTTCATCAGCCGAGTCAGAATAAACCTCCTGCAACCAAAAAAGAAGTTCTCAAGGAGATAAAACAACAACAGGAACGGGAAAATGCTGCTAGACGCTTTTTTCTGCCTCTGGAACAGGAGTACTATAGATTACGGGTAAAGCTTATTCTGGAAGAACGTAAATATTTATTTGAGGGAGAAGGATTCTTTGAAGGAGATTTGTTTTCAGAGTTCTGGAATTTTCCGGCATTTCTAACTCCTTCTCAGATACATAATCTGTTATATCTACTGCCAATGGTGCATCGGATAGCAGGTGACTGGGAACAAATACGATTAAGTTTTGAAACCTTACTGGAAGATACTGTCAATATTATTCACAAGCCTCCGCTCCGCTATCGTGCTGAACAACCAGGCATCGGACTGGGAGAGATACGGTTGGGGGTAGATTGGGTTATGGGTGACGAATATGTAGAGGTACATTCTTCTGTATTGATTCAGGTGCTACCAACAGATGCCCACTGCATTCAAGCTTATTTGCCAGGAGGGGTTGGAGAACAGTTGATTCGGTATCTAAGCCAGTATTTGTTTCCAATGGAAACCGACTATCGGATAGAAGTAAAGCTGTTAGTTGATAATGAGATATTTGTAGTAGATGAGGAAATTTATAACGGACGTCTGGGATATACTACGTATTTGTAATGACAGAAGTTCACTATACACAATTTTACAAGACAATAGACAAAGCTAGCAGACTATCTATTTATAAAAGAGATACGCATGATTACTGAACTGAAATATTTTCCGGTAAACTGGGTAGATGGGATGAAGATCTCACGCCGTCATTTTGAACAGAATGAGTTTTTTCTTCATGATGCATTGCGTGATGTATCAGCACTGGACCTTACCAGTTACAACTATGGGATTTTGCCTCTGACAGATGCTTTAAATGTACAGATTATTTGTGACTACAATCAGAATATACAGGTAAAGGTGTTGAGTTGTAGAGCTATTGTGCCCAATGGAAGTCGGATAGAGTTGTACAATGCTACCCCTTTACAATTACAAACGACCCTAAAAGAGATTACAGAGAAGTTCTCTATGCAGACATTTGTAAATCAGGAATTTAATCTGATAGTAAGTGTAAATCTGTTCAAGCGGATTCCTGTTGGAGAACCTATAGTAGATGAAATGCCCCCCCGGTATCCGTTTACCCGTCCAGAGTTGCAGCTGAGTATTATGCCATCAGAGGCTGTCAATACAGATGAACTTTCTAACGGATTGACTATTGGACGGATTATTCATAAAAATGGCGAGTTACAGCCTGTAACCGATTATTTGCCTGCCTGTACTTCGGTGAGTAGTCTTTTTCCGATGCGTGAGTGGTATGCTGCTTTTCAGAATCATCTAACTCTGCTGGAAACCTATACAACAAAGGTGTTTCAGAAAACCAGAGACAAAACCAATCGAACAGATTTAAGTGACTCAATTGGAAGTTTTTCAGAAGAGATTCTGAAAGAAGTAAGTCAATATCGTTTTGGGTTCAAATGGCGTATTCCTCAACAGGCACCTATTCATATGCTGGAAACAATGATGCAGCCAATACAACTGGTACAAACGTTTCTGAACTGTCGACCTGCCAAGGAGAGAGAGGAAGTATTGACTTATCTCAGTGAATGGATGGATCTGGTACCTGGTGCTTTCGAAAACCAAGTCAGAGCTGTGTTACAGATTGAATATGATCATACAGAACTGGGTAGGGTATTTGCGGAGGTGGATGCTTTTTATAAGACATTGGTAACTGTGTTTTTTAAACTGTCACAGTTGGAGATAATAGGGAAAAGAAAGGGGCAGAATGTCTTTATTATAGAGCATCAGGTGAATGAACAAAAGACCCCTGAGCCTTCTAAAAATCGTTGGAGTCCCATTTGAAAACCTTGTCTTTATATACTATGGCAATTCCATTATTACGGGGAAATCCGGATCAGAATCAGCTCTGGGTTTCTATTTATTCACAGGAGTTAGAGTCTGATGCTCTCTCTAGAGAAAATGCAGGCTATTATTATTCCTGTGGCAGCTTGAGTGAGCTTCAGGACATCTTTGATGGCTTGATCAGAAGAGGTGTGCATGTAAGTCGTCTTTTGTTTGACACACATGGAAATTCTGGAAGAATAAAGCTTGGCAATCAGGTATTGACGGCATGCAATATTGAAATCTGGCTGGCAAATCGGAATTATGAAAGCATTTTCAACACCAATTCACGTATTCTGTGTAATGGATGTAATGTAGCAGAAGGGACAGATGGATCTGCCTTTTTACAAAAAATGGGACAAATATATCTGCGTACAGGTGGAGGAACTATCAGAGGATGGACTTCTTTGGGAATTGCAAGCTTTTTTGATGGACATGTGATGCATTTTTGGGGTGACTTAAAGACAGTCACTATTGGGAGTGGTGGACAGGTCCTTTCCGAAATGATTGAATAGTTATTCCTGGATAAAAAGGATGATAATTGGAAATTTAATGGTTACGAATACCTGTAATGGCACACTAACAAGTTAGAGCAGAAGCGAACAATCGTCTGTCAATCAGTCTGCTTGTGAGTATACTTTCTACTTTATAATTCTCAAACCATTTACAGTATGAAACGATTATCATTTCTATTTATTGCGCTTGTTATCAGTGTAATAACAAGCTGCAAGAAAGAAAATTCCGATACCGGATTTTCTCAGGATATTAAGGATCTGGTGCCTTCAGAAAATATGGATGCTATGCGTCAGAATGGTATGACTATTTACGAGGGCATGAAACCTCCTCAGATAGAAGGTATTTATCTGTCAAGTGAGCATATCTTATTTGGCAGTTCCGATAAGAATGATGAGATAGGAAAGCGCTATGCAGATTACCGTTATCAGTTTTTTGATCAGGACGTAACTGATTTATCTGTGAAAACCAGTTACAAAGGATATAGTACAGATGATGGTAGTTTGGTTGATCAGGCTTCTGGTTTAGGATCATTTATATCTGGTCATGGGAATTTTTTCAGTGTGTTTTCTGAAGAGCATGGGGAAACATCTAGTGGAGCTAAATATACCTGGCTGTCTATTTATTCCGGAGAGATTACTGACAATGGAGTTAAGAACCTTGTCACGTCTTTTTATATGAAAGACAAGGAGGATCCCTATAATGATTTGGTGGATGTTGGTACTGTGCGGGTATTTAAAGATAAGGATGGAGTTTCTGAAACAAAGGGAAGTTTGCGTATTAGTGCGGAAGCAAAACAAGATTTGGTTAATAAAATATTCTCTGCAAAGAGAATGAGTGACCGATAGTCTTTAGACAATCTCTTAGATGTAAAGTCATAATTGCTTGCCAATCTGCCAGATACTAAATACTATTTGTTGCCTTTGACTCCGCCATTAAACTATAATTCGTAATAAATTAAAGTATGTCATGGACGCGATTAATAAGAAACAACGTACATTAGCTATCTGGCAGTTTGCCCTCATCTATGGTTGTTCAATGATTATCCCCTTTGCTGCAGCGGCTTTCTTTTTCAGTACTCCTACTGATGCATTGGAGCAGGAAAATGAAAAACTCCGGATTGCATTATCAGAACAGGTGAAACTCAATACCCGGCTGGGAAAAATGGTAAAACAGTTGACAATTCTGGAAGAGAATGATAAAGCCTACCTTAATGCCACCAATGATCTGGATCGGGGAAACCTGAAGCGTTCTATTGATGAAAGTGAAAATATGATACGATCAGCTGTATATGATCTCAAGCGGGATACTGCCTCTTTCAAAGTAGACTCCACCAAAATCTTTTCCAAAAATGTTCTCCTGCTGGTCGATGCCTCTCTGACATACAGAAATACAATTGCATACTTACGCGAAAGTCTCCAGAAAAATGGCGTAAACACACAGGCTGTAGATAAACTGAATGCTGACCTTAGTGCAAAAGATGATAGGATTCATATGCTGGAAGTATTGCTAGCACAGGCTGCTGCTACTAGATCTTCTGCTCCATCTTCTGGTGGGGGAGGAGGTTCCAGAGCAAGAAATGATGATAGGACTGCCGATTGTGCTTTGTATGTTTCCAGATTGAAAAATGCGGAAGACGAAATTGCAAGACTACGTGCGGTGAATTCTGGAAATAATGCTGGCAGTAATAACAATACCGGATCTGCCAGTGAAAGTTCTGTTCGTGAGAAAACTACCAGTGAGTTTATTGATATGCTCATACAAAGAGGGGATGATAGCAAGAAACCACCTTGTGCCCGAAAACCTATGTATGAGTTGGCTATCGAAACATTAAATAAGAGCTCAAAGGCAGAAGCCAGAAATAAGATTGAAGATCTGAATAAGAAGATACGGAAGATTTCAGATTGATATACCCTCCTGCTTCTCATTACTGAAAATACTAATCAATTGTATGAATTATACTGAATCTGTCCGGCGTGCTATTCAGATTGCACAGTCGTTATGTAAGGAATACCAGAATGAATTGTTTGGACCTGCGCACCTGCTAATGGGATTACTACACAATGACGTTGGACTGGCATCCTGGCTTGCTGCACAAGGAAAAGATATTTATTATCTGCGTGATTGGGCAGAAGTACGCATGGAAGGCTATCCCAGATCTGGACGTAGCGTACAAAATCCTTCAGGAGATGAACAGGTAAAATCTGTAATGGAACTAGCTGATCTGGTGAGAATGCAGCTAGGTAGGGAGCAGACGGATGCTGTGGCTGTATTGGCTGCATTAGTAAAGCCGGGTTTGGCTTTCTCCGCTGATCAGCTTAAGACATTGCCCCTTATACAAAAAGAAGTTATAGATGCCGCCCTTGCTGACATAGATACAGAGCAGGCTGTATACTCTAAGACTGTATCATCTGATTCTACTGAGAGAGCTAATACAGTTCCCCTTGCTAATACATCTTTTACAAACCTGTTAAAATATTGTGTGAATAAAACCGAACTGGCAAAAGAAGGACTGCTTGATCCTATTATTGGCAGAGATCGGGAAACCCGTATGATTGCCGAAACTTTAGGCAGACGCACCAAACCCAATGTAATTCTGGTAGGAGAGCCCGGTGTGGGAAAAACGGCTCTGGTTGATGGATTTGCGCTGACTATTGTAGCAGGTCATGTGCCTGTACATCTGCGAAATGCACAGGTATGGGAACTGGATAACGGGGCATTGATTGCAGGAGCATCGTATAAAGGAGAAGTAGAAGACAGGTTAAAGGGGATACTGAAAGAGTTAAAACAACTCGAAAAAGCTATTTTGTTTATTGATGAAATACACCTGTTGCTTGATAGTAGGGGTTCTATGGGAACAGGCGTTGCCAATCTGCTAAAGCCGGAATTAGCACGGGGTGAACTTACCGTTATTGGAGCTACTACCACTGATGAATATCGGAAATATATTGAAGCCGATGAAGCGTTTAGTCGTCGGTTTGAAGTGTTACATGTAGAGGAGCCTGATGTAGAAACAGCTACCCGTATGTTACAACATTTACTCCCGTTCTATGAAAAGCACCATAGACTGAAGGTAACAAAAGACGCTGTGAGTGAGGCGGTTCGTCTTTCTAAAAGATATATAAAGGATCGGAGATTACCTGATGCTGCCATTGATCTGCTAGATCGCACGCTAGCAGCAATTCGCATGGTAGGCGAAACTTCAAAACTGGAGCTGGAATTGTTGCAACAGCAATTGATTGCCTTACGTTCAGACTCTGGCGATTTGCAGGAACTGAAATGGTATCATCAGCAACTAAAAAATAAGGTAAGTCCTGTATTATTAAATCAGTTGGAGGAAGATCCTCTGGTTGAAGAGCTGGATCTGCCAACTGCTTTGTATGAGCATCTGGAAAAAAAGCTTGAAAAGCTGCTTTCACTTACAGACCTTCCAAAAGGTTCCGTAGATAAACAGGATGTAGCTGCTATTGTATCACACAAAACCGGAATTCCATTAGGTAAGATACAAAGCAAAGAGCGGGATAAGCTACTGACAATTGATGGCGTATTGAAGAAACGGGTTATTGGTCAGGATCATGCAGTAAAAGCCTTATCAGATGCTATTCTGGAAGCACGCTCTGGTTTGACTAAAGCTGGACAACCCATTGGGTCGTTTTTTTTACTAGGTCCTACTGGCACAGGAAAAACAGAATTAGCTAAGTCCCTTGCAAACTTTCTATTTAATGATGAGTCTTTTCTGATTCGGTTTGATATGTCAGAGTTTAAGGAAGAACATTCTGCAGCCTTATTATATGGAGCTCCTCCAGGGTATACGGGCTATGAAGAAGGCGGATTGTTGGTTAACAAGATACGTCAGAAGCCTTACTCTGTAGTTTTATTTGATGAGATAGAAAAAGCCCACAGTTCTGTATTTGACATCTTTCTGCAGATTTTGGATGAAGGTCGCTTGCATGATAGACTTGGTAAGGAAGGAGATTTTTCAAATGCCGTGATTCTCTTCACTTCCAACATTGGCAGTGATTTTATTTCGCATAAATTTAACCATCAGGAAATTCCTGCTGCCAGTGAACTTATGGAAATTATGAGTCGCTATTTCAGACCTGAATTTCTGGCTCGGTTGACAGAGATTGTCCCATTTGGTCCTATTTCTGAAGAAAATGCTGTGCGGATTTTTGATCTGCATCTGCATGGATTAACAGACTTGCTTAACAAACAAGGTATTACGCTGGAATTGACGCAAGAGGCTAAGCGCTATCTTGCCTTAAGTGAGTTTGCCCCACAGTATGGTGCCCGACAATTAAAAGGTGTTATCAGAAATAAGCTGCGCAGGCCTATATCACACATGATAGTGGCTGGTGAAGTAGAGAAAGGATCATTGGTGAAAGTACATGTACAGGAAGGGCTACTGGAATGGATGGTTACATTAAATCCTCTTTTAGAGGTAGTTTCATAACTATGAAAAATTGAGTATCTACTTACAAACGATTTAATACCCTACAATAGGTGAAAATACCCCCTCCTGAGACATTGCCTGAGTAGTACTATTGTGGTATGATTTTAAAAGACAACAAGAATGATCCTGAAAACTGGCTAAAGAAGATAAGGTTACACCAGATTTTTATAATAACATTGGAAATGGCAATTGTTGGCCTGATTCTGTTTTTGATTCATACATTTATAGTATGAACTTAGATGATTTGTCTAGCAGTACTTCGATAGCTATAAATAAAAAAGGTTCGGCCAATATGCCCGAACCTTTTGTTTACTATGTGTAGTTCTAAACTATTTAACGTAGATAATTGCGTAATCTATTGGCACTATCTGCTTAATTCCATCCACCACCTAATGCTCGATAAATATTAACCATAGCATTCATCTGTTGCATCTTGGTTTCAACCAGTTCAAACTTAGATTCTTGCGCATCCCGTTGAGTTAACAATACTTCCATATAATCAGCTCTTGCGGAACTAAAGAGGTTGTTGGAAATAGTGATAGACTGGGTCAATGCCTGCACTTCTTTCTCTTTCAAATCGTAACTCTTTTCAAGATTACTGATTTTTGATACCTGATTGGCTACCTCAACATAGGCGTTTAGAATAGTACGTTCATAATTGTAAACAGCCTGCAATTGTCTGGCATTAGCATTGATATATGTTGCTTTTATGGCGTTTCTGTTAACCAAAGGCACAATCAAATCTCCTGCCAGTGAATACAGCAAAGATTGAGGTGTCTTGATCAGATAAGATGGATTGAATGCATCAAAGCCAATAGCTGCTGAAATACGCAGAGATGGATAGAAGTTAGCCTTCGCTGATTTTACATCCAGCTTCGCTGCCATAAGTGCTAGTTCAGCTTGTTTAATGTCCGGGCGATTTGCCAGCAACTGAGAGGGAACACCTGAATATATAGTACTTGGAATTAAGTTGTTGAAAGCTTGGAAGTCTCTCTGGATAGGTTGAGGATACCGACCAAGCAGAAAGTTAATCCGGTTTTCTGTTTCAACAATTCTTTGCTGAATACCATACTGAATACTTCGGGTGTTAAGCACTTGTGCTTCAAACCTGCGTACTGCTAGTTCTGTAACACGGGCAGATTGTTTCTGCAGTCTTACAATTTCCAGCGCATTATTCTGAATCTCAATATTCTGCCTTACAATAGCTAGCTGATTGTCCAACGCCAGTAATTCATAATAAGAGTTAGCTATCTCTGCAATCAGGTTGGTAACCATGAAGTTTCTTCCTTCTACAGAAGACAGATACCGGTTTACTGCTGCCTTTTTCGCATTGCGTAATTTATGCCAGATATCCAGTTCCCAGGTAGCAAAAGCTTCTACCAGATAATCTGGCAATGGATCTGGCATTTCCTTATCCGGTTTGATCTGAGTATTTGCCTCAGTAGCTCCCTGAAGAGTATATCGGCCAGACTTTTCAACGCCAGCTGCTCCTCGTAAACCTACAAATGGCATGTAATCTCCTTTTCTGACTCTTATTTCATTTCTGGAAATTTCAATTTCCTGTAATGTAATATTTAATTCCTGGTTGTTTTTCAACGCAGTATCAATCAGAGCGACCAGATTAGGATCTGTAAAGAAGTCCCTCCATCTGATCTTTGCAGTATTGGTAGAGTCCTGCGAGTTATTAAAACTCGCAGGGACTTTCTTATTTTCTGTTCTGACTGATGTAGTCGGTACACTACAAGCTGTAACCAGTAAGAGAATACAGCCTGTGGCTAAGCAATTCAATATTCTTTTATTACTCATCGTCTTTGCTGTCATCAATTATGGGAAAAGTGTCTATGCTATGTACGAAGCCTTCAGTTAATGAACCTTCTTCTTCATCTTTAATCATCTTCCGGCCTTCTGCCAGGCTTCCGAATATGTAGTACAACCCAGGTACAATAAGTACCCCGAAAATGGTTCCGAAAAGCATACCACCCAGTGCAGAGCCACCGATAGTACGGTTACCAATTGCACCTGCACCATGAGAGATTACTAATGGAATTAACCCTGCAATAAAGGCAAAAGATGTCATCAAAATAGGTCTGAAACGTACTTTGGCACCTTCAATAGCTGCGTCGATTATAGTTGCACCCTGCTTGTTTTTCTGAACGGCAAACTCTACAATCAATACAGCGTTCTTTCCTAACAACCCAACAAGCATGACAAGTCCTACCTGAGCATAGATGTCGTTAGCCAATCCCATGGATTTAATCAACATAAATGATCCGAATACACCTGGAGGTAATGAGAACACTACGGCTAATGGAATAATAAAGCTTTCGTATTGTGCTGCAAGTACAAAGTAAACGAAGACTAATACGATGACGAAAATTACAACCGCTTCATTTCCACGTCTTACCTCATCATAGGAAAGAGCTGCCCAGTCAATATCAAAGCCGTGAGGTAAGGTTTTGGCTGCCACTTCCTGTACTGCTTTGATTGCCTCACCACTACTGTATCCTTTGGCAGGAGCACCGCGTACGGCTGCTGTATTATACATGTTGTAGTGGTTGATTTCATTGGCTCCCTGTTTCTTTTTAATCTTCATGAAAGCTGAGAACGGAACCATTTCACCATGGTCGTTTTTTACATACATTTCCATGATATCACTTGGGAGTCTTCTGTATTCCGGTGCAGCCTGAACAAACACCTTAAAGAAACGTTGATATTTAATGAAACCAAGTTCGTATGTACTTCCTACATAAATAGAAAGTGTATTCATAGCATTACCGATAGTTACCCCTTTCTGCATGGCCAGCTGATTGTCTATCTCAATCTCGTATTGTGGATAGTTGGCACTGAAGAAAGTGAATAGACCTGTAAGTTCTTTGCGCTTGCCCAATTCTGCCATGAAATCGTTTTTCACTTTTTCAAGCTGATTGTAATCACCACTATTGGTTTTGTCCAGTAACTGTAATGCAAAACCACCTGCCGCTCCAAATCCAGGTACAGCTGGCGGATCGAAAAATTCTATGGTTGCACCCGGAATCTCTTTTGCTTTCTCTTCCAGTTCATAAATAATTTCCTGCATGGTATGTTTGCGTTCAGACCATGGTTTCAGGTTAATCAAACATGTACCTGCATTTGATCCCCGACCTTCTGTCAATACCTCATAACCTGCTATGGAAGAAACAGATTTTATTCCATCTACTTTTTCAACAATTTCCTGCAACTGACGGGATATATCATTGGTTCTCTCAAGAGTTGAACCTGGAGGTGTCTGGATAATGGCGTAAATCATACCCTGATCTTCACTAGGAATAAAGCCGGAAGGCAATATGTTTGCAACTATAGCAATCCCGGCTGCAAATGCCAGCCACATACCAACAGTCACCCACTTTCTGTGTGCTATTACCCGTAATACACTTGTATATTTATCCGTCAGTTTCTCAAATCCCCGGTTAAAACTATCAAGAGCTTTGGTTAGAATATTTGATTTCTTTGGTTTGCCATGATTATTCTTTAAGATCATAGCACAAAGAACAGGGGTAAGGGTTAAGGCAATAAAACCAGAGAGTACAATAGAACTAGCCATTGTTATGGAGAACTGTCTGTAGAATGTACCTACAGCACCAGGCATAAAGGCTACCGGAATAAACACCGCAGTCATCAACAAGGTAATGGCAATTACCGCACCACTGATCTCTCTAAGCACTTTCTGTACCGCTCGATAAGGCGACAAATGATATTCTTCCATCGCCGCATGGACTGCCTCGACGACGACAATCGCATCATCCACCACAATACCAATCGCCAACACAACCGCGAATAAGGTGATCATGTTGATGGTAAGCCCAAGCAACTGCATAAAGATAAATGCACCAATCAGCGATATAGGTACCGCTAGTGTTGGAATAAGTGTAGATCTCCAGTCGCCAAGGAAGACGAATACTACTAACGCCACCAGAATAAATGCATCTCTTAATGTGTGGATTACGTTTTCAGTAGAGGCATCCAGGAAGTTAGAAACGTCATAACTGATCTCATAGTCCATTCCGGGAGGGAAAGATTTTTTAAGATCCTCCAACTTGGCTTTTACGTTTTCAATTACCTCTGTAGCATTACTGCCGTATGTTTGTTTTAATACAATCGCTGCCGATGGATGTCCGTTCAGGTTGGAGTAAATGTCATAATATTCACTTCCCAATACAACAGATGCTACATCTTTCAAACGAAGCAATTCTCCATTGGGATTTGCTCTGATAATTACATTTTCATATTGAGACGGTTCACTGAAACGGTCACTGTAAGCTAAAACGTATTCTAATGATTCTGCCCGGCTACCATCCCCTCTACCTATCCGTCCGGGTTTACCAATGATACTTTGATCATTCAGTGCTTCCATCACCTCATCCGGAGAAACATTATACGCTCGCATACGGTCAGGCTTTAACCAAACCCGCATCGCATATTGCCGGCTACCAAGAATCCTTGCTTGTCCTATACCGTTGATCCGTTGTATTTCAGGAATCATGTTAACACCAGCATAGTTAAAAAGGAACTTCATGTTGGCATTCTTATCCTTACTATACAGGTTAACGTACATCAACATACTAGGAATTACAGGCGTAATAACAACCCCTTCACGTTGTACCAGTGTAGGTAAACGGTTAGTCACCTGCTGAACACGGTTGGAAACCTGTACCAGAGCCTGGTTTATATCAGTACCTGGGTTGAATATAACCTGAATGTTAGCTTCACCCGCACTGGTTGCATCGGAAGTCATGTAACGCATACCCCACGCACCATTGATAGATTGTTCCAGCGGAATAATAACTGACTCTGCCAATGCTTTGGCACTAGCTCCCGGATAGGATGCAGAAACCATTACAACCGGAGGCGCAATTTCAGGGAACTGGGATGTTGGTAATGTCTTGACAGCCAGGACGCCCATGAAAATAATCACAAGCGATAAGACGATGGCGAATACTGGCCTCTTTAAAAATAAATTAAACATTAGCTTGCTTTTAAATGTTGATGTTATTCGACATATACTTTCAGGTGAGAAATTACCGACTTCGGTTCCTCATATTTGAATTCTATCTTATCTCCCTCTTTTACCTTACGTATACCTTCCAGCATAATTTTTTCGTCTGCTGCTAAGCCATCTTTTACTATATAGATATCAGGCATTTCAGCAGAAATAGTAATTTCCTTCTGATGTACTACGTGATCTTTACCAACCACAAATACATATTTCTTTTCAAGAACTTCGAAAGTGGACTTCTGAGGAATAATCAACGCTCCTTTAAGAGGTATGGTCATGCGGATGTTACCTGTTTCTCCATGTCTTAACAACCCATTAGGATTAGGGAAGGTAGCCCTGAAAGCAATGTTACCAGTTTCATTATTAAAATCAGCTTCAATGGTTTCTACTACACCTGGATAGTCAAACAGTTGATTGTTTGCCATCATCAGGTTTACTTTTATCAGACTGTCTTTTTTTACCTTAGTTTTATAATCCAGGTATTCAGCTTCCGGAACGTTAAAGTACACCCACATTTTGCTGTTATCTGACAGAGTAGTCAACAAGTCACCTTCATCTACAAGACTACCTAACCGCACCTGAAAGTGATCCATGATACCATCAAAAGGAGCTTTGATCTCTGTGAAACCTAAATGGACTTGAGATAAGGATAATTCAGCTTTTGCTTTGTTCAGCTTAGCCTTAGCCAATGCTAATTCATTAGGAGCTACTACATTGCTATCCGCAAGTCTTTTTGTGTTCAGGTATTCAATCTCCGCAAAATTGGCTTCTGCTTTCGATTTTTCCAGTTCAGCCTGATAAAGCATCGGCATAATCTGGAACATAATCTGCCCTTTTTTAACCATCTTTCCTTCGTCCACAAAAATCTTCTGCAAGTAGCCCTTTTCCAGTGCTCTAAGTTCAATGTGGCTTATGGCATGGATTTGACACACATAGTCTCTGAGAACTGTTGTGTCTTTTTGCAAAGGACTGGTAACCAGGAATTCAGTTTCTTCCTCCTTTTCTTCTTCTTTGTGTGATGTACAACTTGTATAACATAACAAGGCACACAAACTCATGAACATGAAAATTCTACTCATAATCTATTTGTACAGTTTGGTTTATGTTTCGTTAAAAGATGTGTAACCAATACACATAACTATAGCTGCTCTGATTTTTACTATTGATATTCAGCGTTGTTGATTAGGTAATTTGGGGCGGGGAGTACATATTTCTTTACTCGAAATATATGCTGAGTTATTGACAGTAAAATTGTCAATGTAGTTGATGCCGATAATGCAGTTTTCCCCGAGGCAATGCCTGTCAGATGACAGATCATTCTTAACAAATTATTACTAAAAAGACGCATAAATTGGAATACTTATTCTCTTCTCTATTACAAAAGTGCAACAGCTGAATTAAAGGGAAATTAACGTAGCATTAAAAGGTGATTAAAAGAGAGAGGCTATTCTTTAATTAGATAAGTGTTTTGGAAAACACATGTGTAGGTTGTGATTATGTCTGTCAATGCAGATAACGGACTCGGGAATTGTACTTACAAGGGTCTGCGTTGGAAGTTTATATATACTATTTTTGTTTTTATTGCGTTGATATACAGACTGTTGTCTGTAAAGTTAGTTTGTGTGGGGAGAATTATTTTAGAGGATAGGTACTTCTTATTGCTTGTGTAATAATTGCATTAAATATGACAAAAAATACACTAAATAGTAACATATTTAGAGTTATGATTTTAGTATAATCACACTTTTTCTACAGATAAGTCCAATTTAGTTATTTAAGTATTCCAGGTTAGGTGATGAAAACAAAATTGAGTAGAGTATCTCTGTTAATAGATAAAGGCAATAGGTATATCCAAGAGTATTGGACGGAAAATAATTTAGCAATAGAAAAACTGGATTATTCTAGGAATTGTGATTGCCAGACTCTTTCCATAAGTTTGCCAGCAATACTTCATAGTGAGAGGATTAATAGATGGGATAAGAAAAGAAGAGCTTTTATTTATTCGACTCTTCTTTTTCTGTTTTACGATGAAGTTTGGCGTATTCAGATGGTGTCATATTGTAGATTTTTTGAAAAGTCTGCCGGAAATATTTATTGTCTTCAATTCCTACTTCAAATGCAATTTCAGAAACCCGCAAGGTTGTATGAGCCAAAAGCTGAGCAGCTCTTTTCATGCGAATGTCCCGGATAAATTCAACGACTGTCTGGCCTGTGATACTTTTGATGCGACGATAAAAGACAGATTGACTCATTCCCATTTCCTGTACCAGAATCTGTACATTAAATTCCTGTTCACTCAATCTGGATTCCACAATTTTCATTGCTTTCTCAAGAAATAGTTTATCTTCATCCGGAATCACTACTTCTGTGGGTTCCAGCAAAATCTGACGTTGATAGTAAGTGCGAAGCTTAAATCGATTTCTCAGAATTGCATCGGCTTTTGCGTATAAAATGTTGGGATTAAACGGCTTAATAATATAATCGTCTGCACCAGTTTCCAGGCCTTCCAGTTCATGAACAGCAGAGGCTCGGGCTGTAAGTAAGATTACTGGAATATGCATGGTTTTAGGATGTTGTTTCACCTTTTTGCATAATTCCATACCATCACTGCATGGCATCATCACATCACTGATGATCAGATCCGGACAAGTATCCAGTGCAGTGATCCAGCCGTCATGCCCATCAGGAGCTGTAAGGATTTCGAAGTTGGATTCAAACATTTGCTGCAAATAATGAAGAACATCTTCATTGTCTTCCACCAACAGAATGCGTAATGATCCTGGTAGCGAAGTCTGTAGTTGTTCTGTTACTGGTAATTCTCCTGAATGTGAAATTTCATATTCTGCTTCAGGTGTAACAGATTCGTTCCGAATATCATCAGGAGCTAAATGGTCTTCTCCAAAAGGCATTTTGATTGTGAATAGTGTACCTGCTCCAGGTTGGCTTTTTACAGTGATTTTACCTGCATGCCGTTCTACCAACTGCTTTACCAGTGATAGGCCAATCCCGGTACCCATCATACGCAATGTTTCTGTTTGAGATGCCTGATAGTAAGGATCAAATATTTTATCAACCTCTTCTTCTTTCATCCCAATACCCCAGTCCTGTATAGTAATCAGTAAATAGTTAGTCTGAATATCTCCATTTTTTATAATCGCTGTTTCATTGGGATTACCAGCTATTGTGGCAGAGCAAACAATTTTTCCTCCTGAAGGAGTATACTTTAAGGCATTGGAGAGGAGATTAGTCAAAATAATCTCCATTTTGCTACGATCAAAATACAGAAATGCGGGCTGGGAGGGGACTGCTAGTTGATAATCCAGATTTAATTCTTCCGCTTTTAATTTAAAAATAAGGAATGTTTCTGTTAGAAAACCAATAATATCTTGTCTGCTAGCCTTAAGTGAAATATTGCCAGATTCAACTTTACGAAAATCCAGCAACTGATTTACCAGGTCCAGCAACTTACGTGTTTGTTTATGCATTAAGAGCACTTTATCCTTTAAACCTGTTAATTTACCTGTTGCCGTTACAAGCTCTTCCATTGGACCTAATATCAGAGTTAATGGTGTCCGGAGTTCATGGGACACATTGGTAAAGAAGCGTAATTTCAGATCATTGATTTCTTTTTCTTTCTCGTATTGAAAGTGTTCAAACGCTAACTTGTTTTTGAGCTCTTGTTGTTTTAAGGTAATGCGACGATACAATGCCAGTGCACCAACGATACAACAAGCATACAGTATATAAGCCCACCAGGTTTTCCACCAGGGGGGAAGTATGGTAACAGCTAATGTAGTATTTTGGTTTGACCATATACCATCCCCGTTGCTGGCTTTGACTATAAATCGGTATGTTCCGGCCTGCAGGTTGGAAAAGCTGGCAGTTCGTTGGCCTGGAGGGGCATATACCCAACGGGAGTTATATCCTTTGAGCATGTATGCATACTGATGTTTTTGTGGATTGTCATAATTTATACCGGCAAACTCAATGGAAAAATCGTTTTCTGAGGCTTTCAGTTCTATAGTCTGTGATTTGGAAAAAGATTTGGTAACCACAATTCTGTCATTGTAACTATCACCCACAGAGACCAGATGATTCATGATACGTAACCCTGTAATCTGAACCAAAGGAGGATAAGGATTATCCTGAATGGCCTGTGGACGAAAATAGGTGATTCCGTTTGTGCCTCCAAAATACATTGTACTATCCGAAGCATGGAAGGCTGCACCTACTTTAAAAGAGTTGCTCTGTAAGCCATCGGATACATCGTAGTGAATGAGGCGTTTGGTGGATGGATTGAACTGATACAAACCTGCTCCTCCAATCCACAAGTCACCTGCTTCGTCAGCCAGCAGGCTTTCTACATCTGTTTCAGGAACCCATTGACTGTAGCTTTTTATGACTTCTGTTCCTTTCTCATTTGTGGTTAACAGATGTAATCCTCCGCCTATAGTACCAATCCAAAGGTTACCCTTTTTATCTTTTAGCAAGGGCCATATATAATTAGTTTGTAAACTATTTGTGTTATTGGGTTCATGCTGGAAGTGGTGGAGTATCTTTATCGAGTCAGCTGTTAGTTTTGTTTTTAACAATCCCGCATCCCGAGTGCTGATCCATAGAATATTGGTATCTTTTTCATACAACAAGGCTGTCAGTTGATCTGTAGGAAGTTTTTTGTTTTGCAGAGAATAAGATCTGAGAAAAGTACCCTGTGGTGTAAACTGAAGCAACCCGGCATTAAAGGTTGCGATCCATATATATCCATTTTTATCTTCCAGTATTTTCTCAATACTTATATTGTTCCAGTTTGTTTCATTGGCGGGTAGAGCAGGTAGTTTTTGTAATGTATTTTGGTTGCTTAGTATATAAACGCCAAGAAAACGGGTACCTATCCAGATTGTACCATCTTTTCTTTCATAGAATGCTGTGACATCAATTCCATTTACATCACCAGAAAGAGCCCGGTTGAGGTAGTTGGTATAACGTTTCTGTGAAAAATTGTATGTTGCAAAACCATTACGTGTACCAATCCATACCAGCTTTTTTTGAGTGTCCTGATAAATAGCGTTTATATAATTATTGGCAGGCGTATCCTGACCTGATAGTTGCCTGCGGAGTTGATAGAAAGATTTGGTAGTTAGTTTTAACTGATTGAGTCCACCAGCAGATGTTGCCAGCCATAAATTATGAAAGCAATCTTCCATGATTTCATGTACTCGCACTGAATTGATACTATAAGGATCTGTGTCTAATGGCAGAAATGTATGAATCATAGACTCATTAACAGGAGGTCTATCATTTTCTGATACTCCTGCGCCTACCAGTAGTAAACCGAAGTTAGTGCCAACCCAGAGACGGTTAAAGGAGTCAAGATACAGACTCTCAATATCTCCAAATGTTCTTTGCAATGGTTTTGCTTGTAGATCAGAAGGATCTGAAAGATGCTTGCTGCTTATCCATAAAACCTGATTGCCTGTGCCTAACCATAGGTCACCTCGTCGGTCCATATGCAGACTTCTGATCGTATAGGCAGAGATAGAGTTAACTTTTGTTGCCTGAAGAGAGACTGTAGCTGAATAATTGTCGGTGATCTGAAATTTCCATAAACCATTACTGATAGTGCCAATCCAAATTGTATTGTGTTTGTCTGCTACAATTCGGCTGATAGAATAATCATAGGGAGAGGTAGTTTTAAGAGATGGATCTTTCAGATGGATTTGCCGGATATTTGTAATGAAGTTCTGGTTGTTGACCTGAATCATAAATACTCCATATCGGGCAGAGCCTACCCATAATCGGCCCTGAGAATCGGAGGTAATGGAAGAAATGGTAGAGGCACTGAGTATACTAGCCAGACTGTGATAGACAGGGTCTTTTAGGTGGTCCTTTATATTGACAAATGTATCTTTACCTGTATCATATCGAAATAAACCTGCTCGTTCTGTACCTACC
Source organism: Xanthocytophaga agilis (assembly GCF_030068605.1). NCBI lineage: Bacteria > Pseudomonadati > Bacteroidota > Cytophagia > Cytophagales > Rhodocytophagaceae > Xanthocytophaga > Xanthocytophaga agilis. Next base: position 58,461 of record NZ_JASJOU010000007.1, on the reverse strand, counting down.
CAGAGAGAACTGTCTTTACTTACATACAACGCTTTAATTCGATTACTGGCTAGACCAGTCTGGTCATTGAGCGGAAGATCATATTTTTTCAGGGCATACCCATCATACCGATTGATTCCCTTGTTGGTTCCAACCCAGATAAATCCTTGTTTATCCTGAGTCACAGCCATGGCATCACTATGTGCCAGTCCCTCATTTACTGTAATATGTTCAAACTTAAATTCTTCCGGGCTATTCTGAGGTAAACCTTCTGTGACAATGCAACAGATACTGAGAAAATTGAGAATATAATTAACTAGATACTTCATACGATAAGACTAAATTACCCCCTTTTTTTGACGAAAACTATCCGTCCCTGATTTTTTAGTGACTTTATTTTTGCACAATTCAAATGATAGATTGAAAAATTTTTGATTTTCAGTATTTTCTATTTTCCAGAGTACAAGTAGTCAATTGCGTTATCTACTCAAATTTTATTCTTACATGATTGTATTACCAATAAAATTAAGGAAGCCCCATTTATTGTTGCTTTGTCTTTTAGTAATCTCATTTCATAGTATGGGATATACAAAGAAACATTTTGGCGGAGAACTATCTGTTATGCACTTACCGGATGGCTTACCTGAAGATTCGTTGAAAAAGAGAATCAGTTTTCAACCAGGAGCACGCTGGTATGATGAAAGTGGAAAGTTAATCAATGCACATGGAGGGGGATTGTTATATGATAAAAAAACATATTACTGGTTTGGTGAGAAAAGAGGAGCAAAGGCTTCGGAAGGTGTGAATGTATATTCGTCTAAGGACTTATATAACTGGAGATATGAAGGTATAGCATTAGCCAAATCTACAGATCCTGCCAGTGAAATAGCTACTACAGGTTTGATGGAGCGACCTAAAGTGATTTACAACCGCAAGACAAAGAAATATGTGATGTGGTTCCATCTGGAACTACCTGGTAAAGGCTATAGTGCTGCAAGAGTAGGTATTGCAGTGAGTGATAAGGTAACAGGACCTTATAAATATCTGCATAGTTTTCGGCCTAATGGACACATGTCCAGAGATATGACTTTGTTTGTGGATGAGGATGGATCTGCTTATCATATTTATTCTGCCCGTGATAATTATGATTTGCGTATTGTAAAGTTATCTGATGACTTTTTGAGTGCTACCCGGAAAGATACGTTGTTATTCAGCGAACACCGGGAGGCCCCAGCCTTGTTTAAATATAAAGGTGACTATTATTTGATTACTAGTGGTTGTACCGGATGGGCTCCCAATCGTGCCAGTCTTCATACATCCAAATCTTTGTTTGGCCCCTGGCAAATGGTAGGTGATCCAATGAAAGGTGTATTGGCAGAGAAAACATTTGATGGACAGTCAACCTACATTCTAACAGTGCAGGGGAAAAAAGATGCGTTTATCTTTATGGCAGACAGATGGAACCCAAAGAACCTGACAGATAGCCGATATCTTTGGTTACCCATTACATTTGAGAACAACAGCCCGGTTATTGAATGGACAGAAGACTGGAATCTGACTACTGGCTGGAATCCTTTGCCTACTACCCAAAAAGAAGTAAAATCTATTATTCAGAAAGTAAACAACTACTGGCAGACTACTAACCCTACACATGGGAGAGCTTTCTGGGATAATGCAGCCTATCATACAGGAAACATGGAAGCGTATTTTTTATTTGGAGAGGAAGCATACCGAAACTATTCGCAGGCATGGGCAGAGCATAATGAATGGAAAGGGGCTAAGTCTACCGATAAATCTACCTGGAAATATAGCTATGGTGAAACGGATGACTATGTTTTGTTTGGTGACTGGCAAGTCTGTTTTCAGACTTATATTGACCTGTACACACTTAAACACGATTCTATCCGAATAGCTCGTGCAAAGGAAGTGATGGAGTATGAAATGTCGACATTAAAATCAGATTACTGGTGGTGGGCTGATGGGTTGTATATGGTCATGCCTGTGATGACGAAATTGTATAAGGAGACAGGGAATAAACAATACCTGGATAAACTATACGAATACTTCACCTATGCCAACAGCATTATGTATGATGCAGAGGCTAAGCTGTATTATCGGGATGCCAAATATGTATATCCCAAACACAAGAGTGTAAATGGTGTAAAGGATTTTTGGGCAAGGGGCGATGGATGGGTATTTGCTGCTTTGGCAAAGGTACTGAAAGATCTTCCTGCAAATGATCCCCACAGACAGGAATACATTACTAAATACAAAGGTATGGCAGAGGCAATTCGTATGTGTCAGCAACCCGAAGGATATTGGACCCGAAGTCTGCTTGATCCTACACATGCTCCAGGTCCTGAAACCAGTGGAACTGCCTTTTTTACCTATGGATTTCTATGGGGCATCAACAATGGCTATCTGGATGAGAAAACTTATTTACCTGTAGTTCAGAAAAGCTGGCAATATCTTTCAACGTTTGCTTTACAATCGGATGGTAAAATAGGCTATGTACAGCCTATTGGAGAAAAGGCTATTCCAAGACAAGTGGTTGACAAGAACTCAACCTCCAATTTTGGAGTAGGAGCTTTTCTGTTGGCTGGATGTGAAATGTACCGCTATCTCAACCGGAAAAATATCAAGTAGTTTTTCGATGCAAGATCTTTATTATTCTATTTCAAAATAATTCACCTTATGAAGAAATACTATTTCTATTCTCTATTTCTTGTTTTACTAACCCTCACTATAAGTACTGCAGGATATGCTCAAAAGAAACAAAATGCAAAAAAAACTCAACCCTTAAATGATCGTGCGTATTGGTTGAAGGAAATGGATAAAATGGTGAGACCTATGGTGCGCAGCCTGGCTCATGATAGCCTACGGATAGCTATGCCACAGGTAACCTCTGTCCGGATTGACAATCGGAATCACCGGATACAGGTACAATATCTGGAAGTACTTGGGCGGGTATTGAGTGGGATTGCTCCCTGGCTGCAACTGGAAGGGGGTAGTGCTAACGAAGTTGCTCTGCGGAACCAATATCGCCAGTGGGTGCTGGAAGGTATTTCGCATGCATTGGATTCTACATCAAAGGATTATATGCGTTTTGATATTGGTGGTCAGCAGTTGGTTGATGCTTCGTATCTGGCCTATGCTCTTATACGTGCTCCCTGGATATGGGAGAATATGAGTGTTACAGATAAACAACGTCTCGTAATTTCTTTCCGAACAACCCGGAAATTTAAGCCCGTTTTCTCAAACTGGTTACTCTTTTCGGCTATGACAGAAGCCTTCTTCTGTAAATATGGGTATGAATGGGACCCTATGCGGGTAGATTACGCCCTTCAGCAATTGGAGCAATGGTATGTGGGAGACGGGATGTATACAGATGGTATGAGTTATGCATTTGATTACTACAATAGTTATGTGATACATCCTTATCTGGCTACTATTACCAGTATCGTTAGCCAGAAGACGAATGCCTACAATCACATGATTGAGAAGATTAAGAAGCGTAATGAACGATATGCTATCATTCAGGAAAGACTAATCAATACAGATGGAACCTATCCTGCTACAGGCCGTTCGATTGTATATCGTGGAGCTGCTTTTCACCACCTGGCAGATATGGCCTGGCGCAAAGCATTGCCTGAGCAGTTGAGTCCGGCACAGGTGCGTTGCGCGTTGACTGCTGTTATCAAAAAGACACTGGAAAGCCCATCTACTTACAAAGATGGATGGCTGACAATTGGCTTGTATGGTTCTCAACCAGACATTGCTGATTTTTACAATAATCAGGGTAGTTTATACATCTGTACCAATATATTTTTGCCTTTAGGCCTATCTGAATCTGATCCTTTCTGGGCTGGTCCGGCTGCCAAATGGAGTGCTCAGAAAATCTGGAGTGGAGAGGATTTTCATAATGATCACAGTGCCGATTTGAGATAAACTACTTAATAAGTCACTCTGGAAATCTAAAGTTTTGATTTAGAGTGGCTTATTACATGATTCATCCCGAATTTTAGATGAGAGTAAAACTCAAGCCTATGCTTTTGAAAGTGTGGGTGTGGGTTTATTTTGAGAGATGTTTCTTTCTGAATCGGTTTATATTCCCTTACATTCTTCTACTTGCAGCTTCTTCATTTTTTGCTTGCCCAAAAAAGGACAACAAATGAGAATTTGTTGGGCCAGGATGTGTGCCAGCCGCAAAAAAGGGCAAAAAATTCCAAAGCTTCGCCCCACAGGGCCAACGCTAGGCTCGCGGAATTTTTATCCCTACGCACCTACACGGCCATTCGCTAGTTAAATTGTCTTTACTCTCTTTGTGACATTTATTATCCTTTCTCAATGACATTCTTTACTCAAAATTCGGGATGAGTCATGTGTTTATCCACTCTGAGCCTCTAAAATTTTGATTCAGAGTGGCTTATTCCTTGAAATAAATCCCCTCCTTTTTAATTTACCCCCCTTTTTTGGCGAAAACTCCCCCCAGTACCTCCAATAAGCTTCTTTAGATTTGCATTATTCGAATACAAAATTGTATGCCTGTTAGCGAATCTTTTTAAAAATCACTGTATTTTAAATCTAAAGTTGCCTATGAAAATCAGATGGTTACTACTCTTATGTATATGGCTTCCGTTTGAAAGAGTTTTTGCTCTTGCTCCTGAAAGCCATAAAAACTCTTCAAAACCTACCTCTTTGTTGCCTTTGTCGAAATCCAATACCAGTATAGCGGATATACAGGTAACAGGAACTATTACTGATGATAAAGGAGAAGTATTGCCAGGAGTAAGTATTTTGCTAAAGGGAACTTCTATTGGTACAACTACTAATAGTGAAGGAAAATATTCGATCAATATACCAGACGGTACTAAAGATCCTGTATTGATCTTTTCTTTTATTGGGTATACTACTGAGGAGGTCACAGTTGGAAACCGTACAGCTGTAGATATAAAGTTACTTCCTGACCTGCAATCTTTAAGTGAAGTCGTGGTAGTAGGATATGGTACCCAAAAACGTTCGGATATTACCGGGGCCGTAGCTTCTGTACCAAAGGCTAGACTTTCGCAGTTACCTGTCACCAATGTAATGCAGGCCATACAAGGATCTGTAGCCGGGGTTAATATCTCTCAACCCTCTTCAGTACCAGGTTCTACACCTTCAACCGTTGTTCGGGGACAAAATTCTATTAATGCCAGTACTTCACCATTTATTGTTGTGGATGGAATTCCTTTAAGCAAAACAGGAGGCTCATTGAATGACATCAATCCCAATGACATTGAGTCAATGGAAATTCTAAAAGATGCCTCTGCTGTGGCCATTTATGGTGTCAATGGTTCCAATGGAGTTATCCTAATTACAACCAAACGGGGAACAAGTGGCAAACCTACTATCCGATACAATGCCTATACTGGAATTGAAAATTATTCCCATATTCTAAAACCACGAAATGGGGAGGAGTATCTTCAGAAATACAAAGACTATATGATTCAGACAGGGCAGACTCAAACCAGTCCTGTACCAAATTATGATGAGCTGCCTAACTATAATGCTGGAATCACAACAGACTGGATTAAGGAATCAAGCCAGACAGGTATACTACAAGATCATAACTTGAGTATATCCGGAGGTTCAGATAAGACACGTTATTTTATTTCTGGTGAATACCTGGATCAAAAAGGGGTAATCAAAGGCTATCAATACAAAAGGGTAAGCTTCCGGTCTAATCTGGATGTAGATGTGACCAATTATCTAACAGCTGGGACATCTTTGTTTATTGCAAATAACAATTATGATGGGGGAAGATCCAATTTGTTGAATGCCTCAGCGATGAGCCCGTATGGACAGATGTACAATGCAGATGGATCGTATAAAATCTATCCTATGTTTCCAGAACAATTGTATACTAATCCATTGCTTGGACTAACTACAGATCGGGTAGACCGTAGTACCAATGTGAATGGGAATGCATATGCTCAAATTAAGTTTGGTGGTGCATTGAATGGATTGAAATACCGCATGAACTTAGGATATACCTATTTGCCTACCCGCACTGCCAGTTATACAGGACGTCTTGCCAATGATATGTTAGGAACTGCAAGAACTTCCTATTCTGAGACTAATAGTTTTGTGTTGGAAAACATCCTCTCATATACCAGGGACTGGGGTGTGAATCACTTAGATGTAACCGCCTTGTATAGTGCCCAGCAGCGGAGATACAATACATCCAGTGCTAACGCAACAGGATTTGTGAATGATCAGTTGTCCTTTAATAATCTGGGAGCTGGTGCTACTCAAACCAGTACTTCAGGTGCAGACAGGTATGCTCTTAACTCGCAGATGGGACGTATTAACTATTCTTATGATAGCCGATACTTATTGACATTGACAGCACGTCGTGATGGCGCTTCTGTGATGGGTGGGAATACAAGTAAATATGGAGTATTCCCTTCTGCTGCCATAGGCTGGAACATTAGTAATGAAGCTTTCATGAAAAATATTACCCCCATCAGTAATCTGAAACTACGTCTTTCATATGGTAAAACCGGTAATGAAGCAATTCCTGTCTATCGTACTATTACAACTAATGGCACTGTTCGATCCCCATTTAATGGTGTGAGTACCATTGGAGCTGTAGCTGGTAATCTGGGAAATGCAGACTTGCATTGGGAGTCAACATTGAGTCGTAATCTGGGTTTAGATTTTGGATTTCTTAATAATCGTTTCAGTGGTAGTATAGATATTTATTCAAATACATCCAAAGATTTATTACTTCTGAGAAGCTTACCCATCATTACAGGATATTCAAGTGTTTGGGATAACATAGGGGAAACTTCCAACAAAGGAATCGAAGTTACACTAAACACACACAATATAGACAAAGGGGATTTCAAATGGGAAAGTACTATCGTTTTCACTTCCAATAAGAACCGTATTGTGGATTTGTATGGGGATAAGAAAGATGATCTGGGAAATCGCTGGTTTATTGGCCAACCCGTTAGTGTAGTATATGATTACAAAATGGCTGGAGTATGGCAAACAGGAGAAGATGCTTCATCACAAGATCCTGGTGCCGTAGCTGGAGATTTAAAATTTGCTGATCTGAATGGTGACAAAAAGATTACAGCAGATGGCGACCGAATGATATTGGGACAATTAGCTCCTAAGTGGACTGGAGGGCTGACTAATACGTTTCATTACAAGAATCTGCATTTGAGCATTTTTATCCAAACGGTACAAGGTATTACCCGAAACAATCCGGATCTGACCTATGCAGATGAAACAGGTAAACGCAATACACCCAGTGATGTAGGTTACTGGACTGCTGAAAACCAAAGCAACACGCGTCCATCGCTGGCATTTAAAAATCCTCGTGGTTATGGATATGCTTCTGATGCCAGCTATACCAGAATCAAAGACGTAACCTTGAGTTATGTATTTGGACAGAAGATAGTAGATAAGCTGCATTTGGGAAGTCTTACAGCTTATGCGAGTGGCAGAAACCTTCATACATTCACTAATTGGATTGGATGGGACCCTGAAGCTGTTCAACAACCTCGCGGAGTTACTTCTTCCTCAGGGGATAGCTGGGTAAATAACTATCCTGTAACCCGTTCCTTTGTATTTGGGATAAATGTAACCCTTCGTTAATTGTCAGCAACCTCAGATTTATAATGAGTAACATGAAAACATATATCAAAATACTGTTTCTATTTGTAGTGGTATTGACAGTTTCCTGTAAAGATGCTTTTCTGGATGAAAAGCCCTATTCTTCCTATACACCTATTACCTTAAATGATTCCCTGGGGTTTGAAGCTTCTCTGGTAGGGTTATATAATCATACCAGTACTATCTTTTCCTGGTCTGATCAACAGGGATGGCCTAGTGTATGGCAGGTTGGTACAGATGTTGCCAATGCAACAGCGAATCAGCAAGGCGTAGAAATTCCATACTATAACTATACAGTGCTGACTCCTACAGATGGCGCTGCTGCACGTACCTGGAACCGTAATTATATCATGGTCAATCTGACCAATATTATTATCAATAGCATTGAATCTCCTACATTGACAGGTATTAGCAATGGAGGAAAAGATCTGATCAGTGCTGAAGCAAAATTCTTCAGAGGATATGCTTATAACAATCTTGCTACTTGCTTTGGGGGAGTACCTTTGATTACACAGGCTCTTACTGCTCCGAAAACGGATTTTGTAAGAGCATCTCTGAATGAAGTCAATGAGCAGATTGTTGCTGACCTGACTTTTGCTGCACAACATCTTCCGGATATTGAGGCTGTACGTTCGAATAGTAAAGGTAAGTTGTATGGTCGTGCCAATAAATACATGGCTATGCAATTACTGGCAGAAGTATATTTACGCATTGGCGAACCTGCTCTGGCAGAGGCTCAGCTTCAGACAATCATTAATAGTGGCCAGTTTTCTTTGATTAAGAGTCGTTATGGTATCAAGTCAAGTAATCCCGGTGATTATTATGCAGATATGTTTATTTATGGAAATCAGAGACGTGTACAAGGCAACAGAGAAGCCATCTGGGTGCTGGAGCAGGAAAATCCCAATACAGTAGTAGGAGGAATTACCGATAACCCTCAACAACGCCGCGTATGGGGAGCTGCCTATCACAATGTAAAAGGTATGGCATTGTCTGATTCTACAGGTGGTCGCGCATTGGGTCGTTTGCGATTGAGTAATTGGGTTATCTATAACTTATATCAGCCAGGTGACATCCGCAACTCACAATATAGTATTCGGAGAAGATATGTGTATAATGACCCCAAACAGTCTGCCACATATGGCAAACCTGTACCTTATACAGGGACAGATACCTTATTCAATCTTGCTCCACATACTACCAAGTGGTACCAGTTTGACCCCAATGATACCTTCGGCTATGCTATGATCAAAGATTTTATTCTGATGCGTTTAGGAGAAACGTACCTGTTGCTGGCAGAAGCACAGTTTAAGCAAGGAAAACTGGAAGAAGCGGCGGCTAGTATCAATGTATTACGGGAACGGGCATTCCCGGATTACCCAACTGTTGGTAAAGTGTCTGCCTCTGATATCACGCTGGATTTCATTTTGGATGAGCGTGTACGTGAGTTGATTGGAGAAGAAAACCGCCGAATGACACTGATGCGTACCAAAACACTGGTAGACAGGGCTACCCGACTTAACTCCAATAACCCGGTTAATCCACTTAGAGGTTTGACCAGCACCCATTTACTGATGCCTATTCCATTGTCAGAAATTCAGTTGAACAAGGATGCTGTATTAGAGCAGAATCCTGGATACGAATAGAAATAGCTTACTAATTGAGATTTTCAGTATCCTGTGGTGTATTGTGTAAACTATACACCACAGGATACTGTCATTTTTGAGGGGTTCATCAGAACCAGTGATGAATCAAAAGTAGAATAAGTATATAACTACCAGCTAAAGTTATTAAACTGAGATATGTTTTTAAAAATGTATTTAACGAACGAAACCTGATCAACAGAAGTATAATCATTGTTATTGTAAACAAACCAAATCCATACAAAGCAATGGTTGATTTGGTTACAACAGGTGTAACAGGAATACCTTCGTATAAATAGCTTATGATAGATGAAAAATAAATCAGTGCCATTCCCAGACTGACTGCTGCTAGTGATGGCAGAATCTGAAGAAGTATAATGATAAATGAAGGAGACTGTTTACGTATTCGCTGAATGACAAACCAGATAAGAACCACTATCCCATAAAGGACACTGATAAAAAGCAAACACACACATAGGGTTAGTACAATAGTAGGTAACCATGCTTCTATAGCATTGATCTTCTTGAAATACAATCCACTCTGCATAACAACCGGTTCATTCTCAGAATTTTTTACTAATGCAATTCTGGCGATGAGAGTGTGTGAATCTCTAAAAATTTTATGACTGACAGATGTCCATGATGTACCTCCTCCCAAAAGTCGTTTAGCCTCCAGTTCTTCTCCTTTTCTGGAAAGTAAAAAGGTAAACTGTAAGCTTTCCAGAAATCCCATACGCAAATCATTGGGACTATCAAACCGATAATATCCCAGATAAGGTTCTATAGATTCTTTATCCAGTGGATGAGACACTGGTTGAGGTTTGGGAACATGTTGAGTCAGATAATGTCGGATTATACTATCTAATGGAAAAGCATTGCAGGGAGAATTAACTGCATAAGCATAACCTATACCCAGTTCCCGATTATAAGCAAATGTGGACGAAAATGGTCCAATTATCCCTGTATGGCCCCTAAACTGAAATCCATCGGGTAATTCTACCAATAAATCATTGCCGTATGCATACGTGTTCTGCAAGCCTGTCTGGGCAGACAGATAGGAGTGAGGAGTTTCACTATCAGAAAGAATTGTCTTGGAAAGAAATTGTCCTTGTGGTGTCTGCCATTCATTCAGATAAGCCTGTAATACGTGAGAAAGATCCATAGCATTCGTATGTAAGGAACCGTTTCCGGGATTGTATTGAGGTAATGATGGAATTTGTCTGAACTTTTCATTTTGCCAGATATAACCTTTTGCATAGTTGTTTGTGTTATCTGAACGTAAATAAACATTTGTATTTAACATAGTAAGAGACTGAAAAACATGTTTCCTCATATACTCATTGAAAGGCTGGCCAGATAGCTTTTCAATACTATATGCCAGAATTGCATAGTTTACATTGGAGTATGAATGCCTTTCTCCCGGCTTCCATTTGGATACCATATATTTCTCAAAAATATGTAGTGATTGGAGAGTACTTACATCTGTGTCCGCATAATTGAATTCTTCTATGGGTGATTTGTCACTAAAGCCTGTTGAGTGTTCCAGCAAGTGCTGAATCGTAATTGGATTGCTATCTTCCCAGGAGTTTTGGAAGGGTACTTCCGGGGCTATTTGGCGTAGAGAGGTCGCCACAGACAACTTTCTTTCATTGATCAGACTAAATATGCCCAGTGCAGTGAATAGTTTGGTAGTAGAACCCATTCGAAACAGATGCAGATTGGTAACTGGAGTTTTTCTTTCCACATCTGCCAATCCCAAGCCTTCACACCAGAGAGTTGAATCTTTTGTCACCAGAGTGACTGACATTCCAGCAATGTGCTGTTGGGCCATTTCTTTCTGCAATATTGTTTTCAACTCGACCAGTGTTAACGGTTTCGGCAGAGGTTGTCCTTTCGCCCAGAAAGAAAGTAATAGTAAAGGAAAAACAAGAGAGAATAATCTCTTGAGAAGATAACTGAGAAAACAGGTAAGGGTAGACTGCATGAGTTAATGAGATTATAGCAATATGAAATCGTTGCAATAATCTCATCCGCGCCTCTATTGATCTACTCAAATCATGTTTTGAGTAAAGTTTTTGGTTGATTATTCTGAAATTCCCGAGGAGTTATTCCTTCAGTCTGCTTGAATACCCGCTGAAAAGTCTGAATGGAATTGAAACCCGATTCCAGTGCAATTCCTGCAATGGTGAGATGCTGATATTGCGGATCAGATAAACGGGTTTTGGCCTCCCGTATTCTGTATTGGTTCACAAACTCTCCAAACCCAAGTTTTAATACCTGATTACATATTGCAGAGATATATCGGCTATTTAGTTCTGTAACCTGAGCAAAGCGACTCAGGTTAAGCTCCGGGTCCAGGTAACATTTTTGCTGTTCCATAATCTGTTGCATTTTGTTGATCAAAGTATTTATCTCTGAAGGTTCCAGCAAATCGAGTATGGATGAATTGATCTTTTCCTTCTGAATTTGTAGGATCTGTATTTTCTGATTTCCAACAAAGGCGATCCAGTATACCAGTAATGCCAGGGAAATTTCTAACGGAAATGCAAGATTGACAGTAAGGTCAAACAGGATGGTAGCAAAGATGGTGATTGCCCAGATTCCATAGGAAGTTAATAAGGCAAATAGTAATCGTTTTAACCAGATATATATAATTGGATTTGTTGTCTCTGGGTTTTCTTTGTCTTGCTGGTTTATTTTATTCCATCTATTCAGAATAGAATAGGATTGAAACCAGAACCAGGCAAATGCCAGAATCAGGATAATATGCTCGGCTTGTAAAATACGGCTAAATACAGGCCAGAGCATTTGTGGAGTAGAAGGTCCCAACGCTTTGGTGAAAAATAATAAGGCGTGAATAAGATTAATTAAAAAGCTGATGATAGAAGGAATGAAGTATTTCCATAAAGAATAAGGTAAGTTGCTAACTCCTATTGTATTGCTGACAATATATAATAACAACAAAGGTCCCAGACAAAAGATATGAAAGACAGGAAAAAACGTATTAGGACAATAAATGACCAGAGGAGATTCTGTAGTATATAAAAATACCTGAATACTATTATAGGCTAATATTAATGTAAACCATGCCAGGTATTTTTGCCTGACTGGCCCTTTCTCTTTGGATAGAAATAATACCAAGGTTAGAATGCTACCCTGTATAGAACCTAAAAGTATGATAAGACTTAAGAGTGAAAGATTAAGCATAACCTATGTAATTAATACAAATAAAGAAGCGGCTAACCAATGGATGAAAAGGTATTGATAAATCCATAGTCAGAGTACAATCACCAGCAATATTTGTATAGATCTTTGACTGACAGGTATATTTTCTATTGATATAAGTGGTGCCAGTCAGTGCAAAAAACTGGTACACATTGCGAATATACAACTATGCCGCAACTCCTGGATCAGTCTAATGTACTTCCACTGATTAGATTTTGTTTAGTGATGAAACAGAGAAATATCATCTATTTACCATAGATGGCGTAATTGGGTTGGTAATTCAGTTAGCAGTTCTCTGTAGCTTTGGATATGGGTTGGTATATTATTCTTATCGTGTCCCATATCTTTTCTGGAAACAAAGAAAGTTTCTGGCGCAAGCGTCCACTCAATGCTGTCACCTTAAGAAAACCACTCAAACTACCTCTCCTGTCCTCTTGTAAGGATCTCGTGGCAAGGTTAGCGGCCTTTCCGACTAGAGATGATTTTTTCTCTCATAATCCAAACGCAACTCTATTTGTCACAAGATTCTTTCAGAAGGACAATAAAGAAATATGAAAAAAAGAAATACACTCCCTTACCTTGACAGCATGGAGCGGACGCTGCGTTGGTAGGTAAGACCCTGTTTGAGTACTATCACATAGCTGAACTTGGCTCAATTTGTCCCAACGTAACAAACGTTGCTGTCATTCTGGGTTCGAACCAGCGTCTTTCTTTTCGAACAAGTACCTTTTCCCTAAAAACCTCATTTTCACAAAAGCTATGGGACAAGATAAGGTATATTATTAGGGCCTTCATGTTGGTAGAGTGCATCTTCAGGGATAGCTCGGTTAAAGTGCGATTCAAAGTCGGATCGTACAGTAAAATCTGCGTTTTTGTTGATATAAGGCTGGCAGAGGTATGCTGGATAAATACATGCAGCATACTTGTAGGGACATGATTCACTACTATTATGAATTTTGTGCTGAATATCCACTTATATGTACAAATACAGCCTTCTTGTACCCCCATTCCTTTTACAAAACTTATTCATTCATTTCTATAGAATACTATCCCAATAGAATTATCCTTGAGAGGTAACCAATTGTAGTTACTTATACAGCATACTCTATGTAAGATAACTATCCAGGTTAACACCTTTGAAAGTAGAAGATCTACTTACTCCAATATTTTTTGAGCAGATTTATTACAGTGTTGAAAAATATATTTTCTGTTGAGTGTAATCAGACCATTGGTTTGTGTTCCATATTTTGTTTGGCTAACTATCTAGCAATGAGATTTTTGTTGTTTTGTGACAAAGCTACCCTTTTACTGTGATGGTTTCTTGTCGAAAAAAATGTCAGCTGTAAAAGAAAAAATGTTTACTATTCTTTCATTTTAGAATTAATAGTCCTCTCTTTTTAAGCACCAGATAAGTTTATCTCAAATATTACATTGTAGAGAAAATCTGTTTTTAGTGTAGAATAGCTGCTGTAAATTTGTCTCTCCTATAACCAATAACTCAAATACATCCATAAAAACGGTTTTATCACTACTGAATTTTATTTCTTTCCTATGAAAGAAATGACTGATAAATCCTGGTATATCTCATTTATCCCTGTAAAAAATCAATAAGCTCCACCTATGTAAGATTTCTTCTTAGCCTATTCTGCAGGAATGGGTTTGACGTTGAATAAGAGATTGAGTTATCCTGATTAACTGGTGTTCTTACCTATCACTTGTTCTGTCAATGTCCAGTATATGGTTATTCCTGTGTTGGTAATCTGACTAGCTCTTTTCTCTGTTGTTTTCATCGCCTGTTCTATTCAATTCTTATATTCCATTTATTAGTATTTCTTGTATTGTATTATTTAAATGTATTTTTGTATGATTTATATTTATAAATATTTTTCATGATGAATGTTTATGATAGGGCGTATTTGGTTATTAAAGATATAATTGGATAGGAGGTATCTTACTGGATAGCGGAGTGCACAGTAATGATGATTATTTTTTTTATCATTTTTAGTAATATATGTGTTTAATTTTAAATCAGTTATATAATAAAATGAACTACGTGTACTTTTATCGTTTTTGTATTTGCCTTGTTATTAACCTGGGAATTGTTGTGAACCTAAATGCCCAGAATATTACTACAGGTTTAAAAGTTTACTGGAATATGGATGACAATCCAGTAAATAGCCCACTTATAGATCAGACAGGTACTTATTCGGGTACCATAACCGGAACTACCCCTGCTTCAAGTGCAGGCAAAGTAAATTCTTCTCTGGAGTGGGTATCCAATCAGGGATGGGCTGCCGCTGCCAGTGGCTGGAGCTGGAATCCCGCTACTACTGGTTTTACTGTTTCTTTTTGGGTGAATCCTACTTCCTACGGAACCAATATGACCCTGGCAGGAGCTATCAATGGATGGAACGCGTTTCTGTTTCATTCGGATGCCACAGGAGGTTTGTGGGTAGGAACCGATGTGGCTACACGAATGGGGACACCTACAAACATAGCAGCAGGAACCTTAGCCTTAAATCAATGGCAGCACTTTGTGTTTACTTATTCGGCTGGGACAGGAAAATTGTACAAAAACAGTAATCTAGTTGTAAGTAAAACGATGACGGCTCCTGTAGCCTGGACTGGCTTTTTTATAGGAAGCACTACAGCGGCCAATGCCATACGGGGTAAAATAGATGAGGTACGATTATACGAAAGAGCCTTGAGTGAAGCAGACATTTTTAATTTATATGCTTATCCGAGTACTCCTGCAGCTTACACCTGGAATGGATCTGTCAGTACAGACTGGAATACAGCTGCCAACTGGACTCCTGCAGGTATCCCTTCTACCTATGATGATGCAGTAGTCAATTCCTGTACCACCTGTCCTAAACTGGCTACCACTACAACTGTAAAAAATCTGACACTGAATACAGGGGCTAAGTTCGATATTGGTACCTATACACTAACTACCTTACGGGATCTGCAAATCAGAAGTACTTCTATTACCAGTAATGGAGGAAGGCTGACATCTTTGCTTTTCAATCAACTTTATCGGACTACTGTAACCGGTGATATTACACTGGAGCGAAACGGATCAGGAACCGGAAATTGGGCAGGAGGAAATACCTTTAATGGAAATACTACCATTCTCAATAGCCCGGGAGGCAATGGTATACTCCAGACTGCCAGCTCGGAAAGTGATTTCTTTAATGGGAATCTGACAGTTACGAATAATGCCTATCGGATTTATTTTGGCTATGGCAATGCCAACCCGATTCCACTTGTTACTGTTACAGGAACAGCTACCTTCAATCAGAATGCATGGGATTTTTTTGTGATAGGGGGAGATAACCTGCTTTTTAAGGGAAATGTAGTGGTAAATCATAATTCTGTAGGTCCAATCATAATCTCTAATGGTCAAAAAGGATCTGCAACCTTTGAACAGGCAGTGATTTTAAATATTAATAATATAGGCGCAACCACGTATGGAAGTTCCATTTATCTAGGATATGATAACAATAATAAAAGCGGAGGAGGAACTCGGTATAACCGATTTTATGGCCCTATTACTATTTCCAATAATAGTACTTCCAATACAAATATAAGCCCGGTGGAAGTTCGTTTTGGAGATTATGCGTCACCCGTTTCGTGTATTTTTATGCCAACTGCTTCATTAAATATTACGAAATTTCTCAAGGGCAATTTAGCTTTCGCCAACTGTCAATTCCAGACAACGGCAATGACAACAATAGATCTATCTTCAGGGGGAACAGAAACCAACACGGGGACGCTTATTTTCGATAAACTAACCTCTTTCATAGGACCTGTTACAGCCAAAACTCCACATATTAAACTGAATGGTTCTACTTTCAACTCCGATGTGACGATCACTAAAACAGGTAGTGGTACAGATGTAAGTAATGGCGGTAATATCTTCAGGAAGCAGGTGAAGATCACCAATCAGGCTCCGGCTGGCTCTCAGATCAACATGGCTACCGTATCAGATGATGTGGTACAACAATAACGTATTCCAAACAGCCACAAGTCTATTTACTACTCATTGCACTCTAAATCTACTATTTATATGTTTCGACGCATTCTGCCTCTGGGATTGCTTGGAGCAAGTCTGTTCTGTGTAAATCCACAGACTCTCTCTGCCCAGTCAAAGCAGTCACCAAAACAAACGATCACTAAAAGTCAGGTTGCGGATCAACCACAGGCTGAAAAAACACTTACAGATAGTTTGTCTGTTCAGGAAGGAGTCTATACCGATCTGAAACAGGCATTGCGTCATCCCCAAAAGGTGAAAGTGCTCGTATTGTCTCAGATCGATTCACTGCCCTCTTCCGTTGGCAAACTTACTAATCTGAAAGTACTTCAGATTAAAAACAGCAAACTGACTCAACTGCCTGCTTCGATTGGCAATCTCAATCAACTCGAAGAGCTTCATTTGTCAGGCAATCAACTTAAAAGTCTGCCTTCTTCTGTGGGCAAACTTAAATCTTTGCAAGTGCTCAATGTCGAGTCCAATCAACTCACCCGCCTGCCTGATTCACTGATGGCTTTGCCTAAACTGCAGGTGTTGAAATTGGCTAATAACCAGCTCAAAACTCTGGGAGCACCCCTGGAAAAGTTTTCTCATGTTTCAGAATTGGAACTCAGAGGTAATGCCTTAGGCAATATACCTCTTCGCAAAGAAGAACTGGCTAAACTGCCTGTGTATACATCGATTGAAGAAGCGCTGAAAAATCCTTCGCAGGTGATGCGTCTGGAACTGAGTGGATTGAAAGAGGTACCATCTTCGATTGGTTCGTTTGCCAATCTGAAAGAATTGAATCTGAGCAATGGCTATCTGCAATCGGTGCCTTCTTCCATTTCTGAATTAAAAAGTTTGCAATCGCTGAATCTGACCAATAACCAACTATCCACTCTGCCTTCAGAGATTGGCGATCTGAGCAGCTTGCAAGAGTTGACACTGAGTCTGAATCCGATGGAAAGACTTCCCGAACAGATTGGGAAGCTGGGTAATCTAAAAGAGCTGACAGCCATGCAAACTAAACTAACGTCTCTGCCAGAGAGTGTAGGTAATCTGAAAAGTCTTCAGCAGTTGAATCTGCATGGCAATCAGCTTTCAGCTCTGCCAGAAAGTCTGGGAAATCTAAATAAACTGGGATCACTCGATATAGGCAGTAACGCCTTGAAGGGACTACCTTCTTCACTGGGCAATCTGAAAGAGTTGACCCGTTTTTCCGCATCCGGCAATAGACTGGAATCCTTGCCTAAAGAACTGGGTAATATGGATAAGCTTACTTCGCTGAATCTGACAGACAACAAACTGACACAGTTGCCCGAGTTAGGCAAGTTGAAAAACCTGGAAAGTTTACAATTGTCACAAAACAAGCTGAGTGCTTTACCCGAAAGTTTAGGTGAGTTGAGTAAGCTCAAGCAGTTGAATCTGAATCAGAATGGACTGGCTTCTTTGCCGGAAAGCCTGGGAGGATTAAGCCAGTTACAGGGATTACATCTGGATAAAAATCAGTTAACATCCTTACCTGAAAGTGTAGGCAAACTGACCAATCTGAAAAGCATTGGGCTGGAAGGTAATCCGTTAGAGAAGCTGCCCGATGGCTTGGGAGAGTTAAAGCAGTTGGAAAGTTTTCGATTGGATACTTCTCTTTTATCTCAGACAGAGCTGAGCAAACTTCGCCTGAATATGTCCAAAACATTAGTTCCTGAATGGGTCACCAGAGGGTGGGGAAATAAATAAGCTATTTAGTATACTATTATCCAAAATATACCTATCAAACCGAAAAGCTAACGAACTTTACTCATATGCGGTATTTAATCTACTTTATATTATTGAGTGCATGTATTGGAACACTGCAGGCGCAGACACCAGAATATACTACAGGAATAAGAACCATAGCCCCACAACCTCCTAATGCAGGTAGTTTAGGAAAGTTTGGTAATATCCCTGTGAGCTTACATACTGGAGTACCCAATATAAGTATTCCTATTTTTGAAATTAACGTGGGTGGAATAAATCTGCCTATCTCCTTGAATTACCATAGTGCAGGCTTTAGGGTCAATGAAGTAGCCTCCAACGTAGGATTAGGATGGTCTCTTTCTGCTGATCCTCAGGTTTCCCGTAACATGGTAGGATTGCCAGATGAGGATAGTTGGGGTTTTCTAAATAATCCTGATCTAACAGATAACGGAGCTACTATTAATCAATACTATACAATGTATTATGATGTTTACAGAGGAAATAGAGATATAGAGCCAGATCAGTTTTCTTATAATTTAGTAGGTAGTAGTGGCAAATTTGTGTTTCAGAAAGATAAAAGTATTTTTCAAATTCCTTTGAGTGATAATAAGATTACCAAAAGAACAGAAGGTGGTTTTCTTATCACAACTAATCAAGGTGTAAGCTATACTTTTGACCAAACAGAAAGAGTTTCTCAAGATTCTTATGCTGCTGGATATAATAGGCAGATTCTTCCATATGTAAGTACCTGGCACGCTTCCAAAATTACATCTG
The DNA here is from genome assembly GCF_030068605.1 of Xanthocytophaga agilis. Classification (NCBI taxonomy): domain Bacteria; kingdom Pseudomonadati; phylum Bacteroidota; class Cytophagia; order Cytophagales; family Rhodocytophagaceae; genus Xanthocytophaga; species Xanthocytophaga agilis. The sequence continues at coordinate 39,420 of NZ_JASJOU010000007.1, read as the reverse complement.
CAACAGGTGTTGATGAAATCTCATTCTCATATACACCTGATTGTGGTCAGTCATTCTATTATACAACCAATTATTCTACAGCCATTGGGGCTAAAGCTCGGGTAACCGGACCTTGCCATCCAAAGGAGGAAGTGCTTATGTATGGTGAACCTAATACTATTACTTCCTCAATGGAAAGATACAGCTTTCAAGCTTTGAATGTAAGTTCGATAGTATTCAAAACTGGAAAAGTAGATTTTCTCTATGAATGTGACAGAATTGATTTCTCCTTAGCTGCAAGATTAAAAGAGATACAGGTATTCCAAAAAACAGCAACAGGATATACTCTGATTAAGAAGGTAGTTTTAAGTCATACTTATTTTTCTTATCCCAAACCTAGTGATGATCCTATTAACTTTTTCCGCAATTATGATCGATTGCGTCTTGATCAGGTGACAATTTATGGTTCGGATCAGACAACTCCTCCACAGGCTTACACACTTACCTATGAAACCACACAAATGGCTCCAGTGAATAATAATGGTCAAGACCGATGGGGATTTAATAATGGTGCTACTGACAATGTTACCTTAATGCCTGTTACTGAGACGGTTCTAGGCGGTAGGTATTATAAGTTTGGCAACGCGAATAGATCGTCCAATCCTACTATGATGAAGGCTTGTATGATTAAAGAAATTAAATATCCTACAGGAGGAAAAACTGTCTTTGAATTTGAGCCCCACCAGTTTGAGATGGAAGAGCCAAAGGTTGAAAAAAAGACATTTAGTGCAGGTGCTTCAGGATGGCATCCAGGCAATGTTAATTATAGTATGACAGAGTTTACTGTTGCTGAAGATGAACCCTATGCTAAAGATGCAACCATTCAGTATTATCTTTCACCCTATAATGTCACTGGCATCGTAGAGCGTCCTTATATAAAAATTGAAGATGTAACAACTGGTGAAGTTGAATCTATTGGCCATGCAAACGCCTCGGAGACAGTTAGCTCTGGTCAATGGCCTATTTTGTGGCCATTGGTACCTGGACATACGTATAAGATTCATGCCTCTGTATCAACAGATCCTAGCAGGCCTACAACTCCACAAGTTCAAGCTGTTACTGTAAATGCTACTATTCAGTATGTTTCAGACACAAAACAGAAAGATATACGCTCTGAAGGTGGATTGCGGATTGCATCTATTACCAATTATGATCATAATGGTAACTTTATTAATAAAGATTTGTATAAGTACGGACAGAAAGAAGATGGTATTGGTAAATTACTTACTACCAGCTACGCTATTTATATCAATTATGCTAATGTTAAATTTAGAACGGGAAGTGAATGGTCTCAAGATGGAGCATTATGTAGTAGCTTATGTGATTATTACTCTACGAGCTCGCCTGCTCGAACTTATCAGTCTTCTAATCTAATTCCTATTTCACAGATGAGTGGTAGTCCTGTAGTATATGACTATGTCACTAAATATCAGGTTTCGGAAAATGGTGGTAAAAATGGAAAACAGGTTTCTCAGTTTTCGGTAGAACCGGATCAGTCACTTGCTATTCCTGCTGAATTTAATGCATTAGGTCAGTTTTTCGTATCCAATGCATGGAGGTCAGGACTTTTGCTGGAGGAGCAAAGTGGCAAAGTCGAAAATGATGTTTTTAAACCTATTACTAAGGTAAAGAACAACTATGTGCTCAATCGTCAAACTTCGTTTTCAAACACTAAATTTCAGATGAGATACAGCCACAGTGGTTGTTTAACGCAAACGCCTGGTGCTGTATCAGCGGATTTTGTTTTCTTTACTTACCCAATAGAGAGTGGTTATATGTTTTTGACCTCAAGTGAGAAAAAAACAATTGACGATCAGGGTAATGAAAATACTATTGTAGAAAATTTTGACTATCAAAGTCCTTCCCATCTGAATTTAACACAGAAAACCTCTACTAATAGTAAACAGCAAACCATTGTAGAAACATTCCAGTATCCACATGAGAAAGCTGCGACAGAATCCATTTATCAGAAAATGGTCAATCGTAATATGACAGCTTCTGTGATAGAGGCTAGCAAAACAATCAATGGTAACCCGGTTAGCCGTACCCGTATTACCTATACCGATTGGTTTTCAGATAGCAAGCTGATACAGCCTTCCCTGATTGAACAACAGTTAGGAACAGGACCACTCGAAGCGAAAGTCCATTTCAATGGCTATGATGCCAGTGGCAATTTGCTTGAACAGGCCAAAGATGGAGATATTAATAGTGTATATCTGTGGGGATATAATAAAACCTATCCTATTGCTGAAATCAAGAATGCTACCTACAGCGAAGTACTCACTGCTTTAGCGGCTCAGGGAGTTAGTGAAGCCCAGCTCAATGCACTTAGTGATGAAGCAGCGATTCGTGCTACCTTAACCACCCTTCGTACTCATTCCAGTATGACAAATGCACTCATTTCCATCTATACCTATAATCCGCTGGTAGGTGTGACGTCGGTGACTGATCCCAATGGGGTAACAACCTATTATGAGTATGATGCTTTTCAACGTTTGCAGACAGTGAGAGATCGAGTGAATAATCAGCCAGGAAACCTGCTCAAATCCTATCAGTATCATTACAAAGAGTGAGTTGTAACTAAACTAGTACTATAATCCGATAATCTCCTCGATCTGGAAAATAGATTTTTTCAGATCGAGGGCTAGATCGGACATATCCATACATACGAATCTTCTATCTAACACTATATGCGAAATCATTTTCAATGCCTGGCATTGTTCTTTCTGACTACGCTAGCTGGCAACCTACCATTATGGGCACAGACGCCAAGTTCTTCTCAGAACTATGTGCAGTCAAGCACCTTTCGAGGAGCCAATGGTACACAAGCGGTCACTACTATTGACTATGTGGATGGACTAGGACGACCTATCCAATCGGTGCAATACCAGGGGGCATTGCCCAGACCAGGGCAGTCAGTATCTAAAAGAGATGTGGTTACTTCGATAACTTATGATGCCTTTGGCCGGACGGATCGTACCTACTTGCCTACTCCGGTTACAACTGCTACCGGAGAACTGGTTAGCGATCAACCTGCACAGGCCGTTAGCTTTTATGGAGAAACTAATGCTTTTGTACAACCTGTCTATGAGGCGTCTCCTCTCAATCGGGTACTTAGCCAGTATGGGGCAGGGGATGCCTGGCGGACAGCCGACAGACCAGTAAAGACACAGTATCTGGTCTCTGCTTCCAGTGACAATGTGCGTTTGTGGACGGCTTCCGCTGCCAGCGGTATCAACACGGCTTCACTGGCTTCTGCAGGCTTTTATGCTGGTGGAGAATTATTCAAAACCCAGATTATGGATGAAAATCAGCATCTGGTCATTGAGTATAAAGACAAGGAAGGGAAGGTTGTTCAGAAAAATGTACAGGATGGAGGTACTGCTTCAGCTCCTACCTGGATGGTCACTTCCTATGTGTACAATGATCTGGATCAACTGGTATTTGTCATTCCGCCTAAACTCTATGCTACCAAAGTGGAGATAACAACAGCCGCCGTGAGTTTGAGCGAAGCCGTTGACAGTGAACTTTTATTTGCGTATCATTATGATGATAGAGGGAGAGTAATTGAAAAGCTGGTACCGGGTGGTGGCTGGACACAGATCATTTACAACAAAGTGGATCTACCTGTTCTGACTCAGACTGCCCGCCAGGCAGCAACCAATAAATGGACTTTTACCAAATACGATGTCTTCAGTCGTGTTGTACTTTCGGGCGAAATGACACTTACCAGTGCACTTACCGATCTGCGATCTGCGGCTGCGAGCAGTACCCCATTTGAATCTCGTACAGGTTCTGTGTTTGGCTATACCAATAATGCCTATCCTTCTGTAACAGATACACAGGTGAATTTAGTTAACTACTATGATGACTACAGTTGGACAGTCCCTGCTTCAATGGCTTTTACCTCCTTCAACAGTTTGATACAACAATCTGCCCGCGGCCTGGCTACCGGTTCAATGGCTCGGTTGCTGGAACAAACTGAGTTTGGAAATCAGATGTTAACCAGTGTTACGTACTATGACGAGAAAAACCGTCCGGTGCAGACCTATTCTCAAAATCCCTTTGGCGGACAGACCCGAACAGACTTAACGCTCAACTTTGTGGGAGAGGTGATGAGTAAAAAAGTAATAAGTCAGTACAATGATGGCAAGCCTTCCTATACCGTAGTGACTGAATATAGCTATGATGAGATGGGGCACAAGGTTCAGACCAATCATGCCATTGGACAAGGTAGCACTACTCCTCAAGCATTGACCTTGGCAACCTATGAGTATGATGAGTTGGGCAGACTGGTGCGCAAAAATATCCAGCCAGGAACCTATAATACCATTGAAGCCACCCAGTCTACGTCTCAGCTTGTGCGTGATGCACTGCTGGAAGGAATTGTCGAAGACAGGGCTGGAAAGATTACCTTTAAAAAAGGGTTTGTCATTGCTGGGTCAGGAACAATCTATAGTGCAGAGCCCATGGCTCCTACCACAGGTACAACCACGGCTTTGCAGAAGATAGATTATACCTATAATATCCGCAATTGGCTGACAAGTGTCAATCAGGGAGCACTCAATGCCAATGAAAATGATTTGTTTGGCATGAGGCTCAATTACCAGGAGGATGGAGAAAGCTACAATGGCAATATCAGCAAACAAAGCTGGATCAGTCACAGTGTACGTAATCGTCCCAACCGGGTGTATGATTACAGCTATGATGCGGCTAATCGACTTGTGGCAGCAGCTTATTCAGGTGGCAAATACAGTGGAGAGAATTATTCACTGTCAGGTATGAAGTATGACAAAAACGGCAATATTGAGGCGCTGACCCGAAATGGCATGACAGGGGGCAAACTGATCTTTCCTACTTTTGGATCTACTAGTGGAACAAATGTAAGTGGCAATGTGATTGACAAACTGAGTTACACCTATCTGAATAATGGAAACAGACTACAGTCGGTCAGTGATGCCGTGACAAGTGCTATTCCGGATGGCGTAGGTGATTTTCGTAATCTAAGTACAGGCGTTGATTATGATTATGATGCGGAAGGAAGTTTGATCAAAGATCTTAACAAAGGCATTACTTCAATTACCTATAACTATCTGGGACTAGTAGAAACAGTAATTGGTAGTCAGAAAGTAGGAACTACAACCATTCCTTTTCAGATTAGTTATACCTATGACGCGACAGGTCGCAAGTGGCGAAAGAAAGCCTTGAATGTGACTACCCAGCAATCTGCTCTGACCGATTATGATGGAGAGAATGTATTTGAAACCGATCCAGTGAAAGGAACATCGAATGCGTTGAGCTTTATTGCCCATGAAGAAGGACGGGTGATTACAGATCCACAAAGTGGACAACTTGCCTACGAGTACCATTACAAAGATCATCTGGGTAATTTGCGGGTAGCATACCGTCAGCAACGAAGCCAGACCTCCTCGGCTCGTTTGACAATGGAACCTACTATGGCTGTTGAGGAAGAAGCGGCTTTCCAGAAAGTGAGTCTGAGTCGTGTGGCAGGACCCGCTCACAGTGGACGCTATGCAGCCAGACTGCTAGCCAAAACCGGACCTGGCAAAACCGTAAAGCTACAGGCAGGAGAAACACTCTGGGCCAGTGTGTATGGGTATGTGGAAGAAAAACAAACCAGACGCATCAACTGGATACCTGTTCCCATTATTGGGCAAGAGCCAACGGTAGCCGATGGCAAAGTACACAAAAAGCTGGCCTTAAAAGCAGGACTGGCACTGCCCTTGAAGTTTGGAAAAAAACAGACTGAACTGCCAGAAGCGTATCTACAGATAATTGCCAGAGACAGTTCAGGAAAAGTTTTATCTTTACAGACACAGAAATTAAGTAAGTCAGCCATTGGTAGTTGGGAGAAGTTGGAACTGGTCTATCAGCCTAAGGAAGAGCAGATCGTAGAAGTAAGTGTGGTTAACTCTTCATCCAGGGTATCTGCTTATTTTGATGATTTGACCCTGACACAGGAGCCACCTATTATTGTACAGGAGAATCATTATGATCCATGGGGATTGAATCTGGCAGGGATTGAAGTGCAGGGGAATCCTAATCATAAGTTTCAGTACAATGGGAAGGAAAAGCAGGAAGAGTTTGGATTGAACTGGATGGATTATGGAGCCAGAATGTATGATGCGCAATTAGGTAGATGGCATGTGATTGATCCTGCCTCTGAAGAAGAAGATCAAGAGTCATGGTCGCCTTATCATTATGTATACTGTGACCCTATAAGACATAATGATCCAGATGGGAAAACAGGAAATCCAATCACAGGTGCCTTGCAGGCAGTGGCTATCGAGTATGGCACACAAGTGATAGTTAATTTTGCTCTTGGTAAGGGTTTGAAAGAAGCTATTACTGATGTAGATTTGGCAGATATAGCGGTGGCCGGTGCGGTAGGTGCCTTAACATCAGGATTAAATGGCGGAGTCCAAGTAGCCGCTGCGTCAACTCGAATTGCCAAGGCCGTGCAATTGGGCAAAGCTTTGGCTCCTGAGATAATAAAAGCAAGTGTAGATGTCAAGTATGATAAAGATAAAAAAGGGATACAGGTGGAAACTGTAGGTGGAGTTGTTGGTAAAAAGAAAGATTTAAAAAACGCTGTCGTGGATGTTGTAGGTGGTCCAGGTGGTGGATTTGCTGGCAAACAAGCAGGTAAAGCTGTAAATCATATCTTGAACAAGGAAATAACCGCCGCTGCTAAAGCTATGAGAAAAGTACCTATTGGTGGTAAAAGCTATGTAAAACAACAGGCAAAAAAAGTCGCTGCTGAAAGTGAAATGAAAGCCAGAGAAACTGCGGTAAATATGGCGGCTGGTGCAACCTCATCGTACACTGGAGAACAAGCGAAAGACGCTATAAAATAATAAAAAGCGAAATATGAGAAGAAACACCACGATTTATTTAATAAGCTTTTTTTTAATCTCTTTATTTATCTATTCCATTCGAGAGCAAGGTAACGCACACGATTGGCTAATCAAGTATGGTAAGCGAACGACAGCAAAGGTTTCCATAAAAGGTAGTAACATAAAATATACCTACTTCGTTAATGGAAAGCCTTATACTCGTGTTACTTCCAAGCCTGCAGTTAGTTTGGAGACAGGTGAGCAATATGAGGTTCTGTACGATTCATCAAATGCAGATGAATCTATCATGCTGTTCGATAAACCAGCTATTTTAGACAAAAAGGATTTTGCTGTTACTTGGACCACAATGGTTGAAGAAGTTTCTATAAACGAAGCAATTCGCTTCACTTATCAAGTGGAAGGTAAAGAGTATGAACGTTATCAAAGTTTACCTTCTGAAGTAAAGTTCATAGAGAGCAAAGATTATAAGGTCTTGTATCAGAGTAAGAATCCAAAAGTAGCGTATATAGTTTGGTAATATACCTATTACCTACCACAAATTTTCATATTTTGGTGGATTCTGTATATGCTACAAAGTGCTAAGCCCCTGTTTCCAATGCAAGGGCATGTTTTGCAGAGCAGTATTTTGAGGTTTGTAGAAATGTTCTAGAAATACGAAAACTAATGAACTATAGAAGTTGCGTATTTATAAAGTCCTTATCTTGTTAGATAAGGACTTTATACTTTAAAGGATCTTTTGAACACTCTTTAAATGCAGTTACACTCCATACACAGTAATTACCAGTTTACGTGGAGTTGCTTCATCCCGATGCTCGCATAAGTAAATCCCCTGCCATGTCCCGAGATTTAACCGCCCATCCGTGATAGGGATAGAGACCGAGCTACCTAACATAGATGCCTTGATATGTGCTGGCATATCGTCTGGACCTTCATAGTCATGCTGGTAAGGTGCATCTTCCGGAACGGCACGGTTAAAGTGCGCTTCAAAGTCTGATCGTACAGTAGAATCTGCATTCTCGTTGATGGTCAGGCTGGCAGAAGTATGCTGGATAAACACATGCAACAACCCTGTACGAATCTGTTGTATTTCGGGAAGTTCGCGAAGTACTATATTGGTAATCAAATGAAAGCCTCTTTTGTATACAGGGAGTTTTATCGTTTTCTGGAACCAATGCATAACGCTGTTTTCTGGATTAATGTATTCACAAAGTTTGAAGAGGTGGTCTACACTGTTTTATAAATGCGTTAAACCATCTCTAAAAGATAAAAAATAATTCCTGTACAAAGCTTTGACTATTTTACCGCATTTTCCAATTTAAATGTCCAGGCATAGTCACAGGGAACCGTTGCCGGAGAAACAACCGGAGGAGTAAGCATCAGTTTATTATTCTGGAACGCTGCCTTGACCGGACCTGTGTATCCCAACATCGTAATCTTGGAAGGCAGCGCAACTCCTTCCAGTTCGATACCGTTTTCAGGCCATTTGGTACAGATTACATATACGTCCTTGCCTTTTGCTGTAAAGAATACATCCGGGATCTTTTTGGCAGGAGCAGCCGTCCACATACGGGTTCCATAGATAGCCTCTCCATTCACCTTAAGCCACTGGCCCATTTCTTTGAGTCGTTGTTGCATAATTACCGGAATGCGGCCATCGGCAGTAGGGCCAATGTTCAGCAGCAGACTGCCACCACGAGATACCTTATCGATCAGTATATGCACCAGTTGTTCCGCTGATGAGTAGTCTTCCAGATTTTCATTACGGTTATAGCCAAACGAACTCCCAATACCCCGGCATTCTTCCCAGTAACGGGGTAGAGAGCCTTCTGTTTGCGCCTTCTCATGTACCAGATCATATTCCGTTGTATAGATGCCCCCATGTTTGCTTCGGGTTTCTTTGCCCCATCGGTCATTAACTACTACATCGTTTTTTACCGGGGAGTCGTTGTATAGCCAAGCCAGAAACTCAGTGCTTTTCCAGGTTTCACTGGGATGGTCCCATTCCCCATCTGTCCATACAATATCCGGATTATAACGGGTTACCAGATCTTTTAACTGAGGCAGCATGTGTTCATCTACATACCGATTCACATCTGCCTTATAAAGAGGATTAAACCATTCATACAATGAGTAATAATAACCCATTCGCAGTCCTTTGCTTTTTACAGATTTGATCAGATCTCCTGCCAGATCACGGTGAGGGCCTACATCCACTGCATTCCAGTTCCATGCCTGCGCACTAGGCCATAGGGTAAAGCCTTCATGGTGTTTGGAGGTAAGCACCACATACTTGGCTCCTGCGTCCTGAATCACGCTGGCCCAGTCGTCAGGTTTGAAAAATTCAGCTTTGAAATCTTTAACAAAATCCTGATACCGGAAATCTTTGCCATAGGTACTGGTGTGGTACTTTACAAACAATGGATTCACTTTCGAGTTGGGATCAGTAAGCCGGTACCAGTACCATTCGGAATAACAGTCATAAATGCTGGCTCCATCTTTCGGAGTGGGTCCCCAGGATGGAACTGAAAACAATCCCCAGTGAATAAAAATCCCAAACTTGGCATCTTCAAACCAGGTAGGAATAGGCCGACTGTCTATCGAAGCCCAGTTAGCCTGGTACTTTCCGGTAGAAGTAGCTTGAGTAGTTTTGCTCTTCTTTTGCGCCTGGCTGGAAAAAGGAACTGCATAAAGAAGGATAAAAAGGAAGAGAAGCAATTTTTTCATGACTTTGACTGGTTATAATGGAATGTCAGTGGCTAAAATACTCTTTTTTCAGTGAAAGTGAGCACCTACTGGTTCGAACGTCCGTTCGGACCTAATTTGAACGCAGAATCCGTTCAATGTTGTCAACTTAAGCAAGTTTCTCTATTCATTCTTATTTATTTTATTGTCCTTCTGAAAGAAACTCATGACAAATAGAGCTGCGTTCGGTTTCTGAAAAACACATTCTAATGGGAAAGGCCGCCGGTCTTGCCACGAGTTCCTTTCAGGAGGACAAAATGGGGTGTGTTCTGAGTGGTTGCCTTAAGCTGACTGTTTTGAACGGACGTTCGAACTAGTAGTTACGTTCTACTAACTTACATCCTTACTTATCCACCTTTTCCTCAAAACGATTGTTTTTTTAACCAATAGCTAGTAATATTTCCGCAGATTCATTTACTCAATCCCTCTGTCTGCTATGTATTTACTTTTTCCTGGCCGTCACCAGCTACTCACCAACTTTCAGTTTAATTATCTATACAGAATTATTCAGGCAGGACTGTCTCAGGAAACGGATGCCAATGGGCAGCTTCTGGGAAACGACTTTGGACCTATTGATGCCATCATCTTTGCGGTAACCTCAGCCAATCACAGCCACACCCGACGCAATCCATTGCCTTTTCATTTGCGGGTATTGCAACTGGAAGATTTTTCAGATGATTTGCCTGTGCCTGCCTATATGTATGGAATAGACGAAGTAGGCGTATTGGAAAACTTTGCAGATTATACCATCAAACGGATCCGACATGAAAGCGATGGAATGTTTGATCTCACTCCACAAAATACAGTAGTCGTATGCTCAACACCTGTGATGAATATGTATGAGAAACTCGATTTCAGAGTCTTGCCTGCTGAGTTGTTAGATCGCCAGACCCAGCAGTTTGTAACAGGGCTGCCGTGGGATCTGGTAGAATATATTGCGAAGGCTGGGGATGCGTGGCTGACAGATCGGTATGTATTGGAGCACATGCATCCGGCATCTTATTCACTTTGGAAGAAATATAAACTAGGGGAGAAGGTGCAGATGTTGTTTCGGGATCGGATCATCAGTGATGATGGCGATATTACCACCACTCGTGACTATAACAGCTATGTACGGCAGATGGATGACATTGCAGAATTAAAGTTTAAAGAGACTGCACCCTATATCCGGCCTGGCCGAATTGGCGATATTGGGTGTGCAGTAGGTTCATGGATACGACTGGCTTGCCAGCAGGACCTGCTGCATGAATCCGATTTTTATGGCATTGAAGTGGCCCGTCATCTGTTTGATATTTGCCAGCAACGAAAGCACAATGGAGAGTTTGGCAACCCGTTCGTATTTTTTGCCCAGAAAAACGCTGTTACAGGATTGGTCTATGAGAAGAACTCCATGCATACTATTAACACCTCTTCCCTTACACATGAAATCGAATCCTATGGCAGCAGAGAAGACCTGCTTACATTTATCCGAAACCGCTATGAAGAACTGGCTACTGGCGGTATCTGGATCAATCGGGATGTAGTAGGCCCTGACAATCCGGATGAGGAAGTGGTTCTTGTCCTTACAAAAGAAGATGGACGAAACGATGATTGGGAAAGAGAGATTACAAACCGGGATGAGTTATCCGCTTATCTGCAGGGCTTGTCTACCTATGCCCGGTTTTTACGTTTTGCCAGAGATTTCCGTCATAAAGAGAATGAAGCCTTACACTATGAACTTTTGTCGACTGAAGAACATAAAAGCAATCTGCAGTTGTCTCTCCGTAATGCTATGGAGTTTTTGCTTAAGAAAGACTATACTGACAACTGGCAAAGTGAAATGCATGAGAAGTTTTGTTTCTGGACTTATGCTGACTGGGAAAAGGAAATGAGTAAAGCGGGCTTTTCCATTCTTCCTCAATCCCATGCTTATCAAAATGATTGGATTGTGAAAAACAGATTCACAGGCAAGGCAGAACTATTCAGCAAAACTACTGATGGGTTAAAACCTTTGGATTTTCCGGTTACCCATATGTTGTTTTTGGCCGAGAAACGGATTTTGTAGTTACACTTTGTTATCCTCAAGAAAGGAATTCTTATTCTTCATTGTTCTTCTGAATGGAACATTCCTTTTTTGCTCCTGTGAAAAGCACCTTCTTTTTTGTCTTTCTGAAAGAATCTTTCCTCTCAGTCGATTCCTCCCCTTTTGTCCTCCTGTAAGGAACTCGTGGCAAGACCGGCGGCCTTTCCCATTAGAATGTGTTTTTCAGAAACCGAACGCAGCTCTATTTGTCACGAGTTTCTTTCAGAAGGACAATAAAATAAATAAGAAAAAGACTTTTCATGAGGAAAAAGGGAATAGACCTTGCAGTAAGATAGAAAGAAAATAAATAATTTTTCCAGAAGGATAAAAAGGGGAGATGCTACTTTCTGGAAGAGAGGAATCTGATAGAATAAAACAAGAGGTACTCTATAAACACCAGAGCCTACACTTTTGAAAAAGCGTAGGCTCTGATTTAAATAAAATATATTCTATATAGCTTATTTAGCTAATTACAGTTTCAGGATTGTTTAAATCCAGTACTTCACTGGTTTGAGCCCGAATACTTTCAGCAAGTTCTTCATCTTTTGCCAATGAAAGGCCATAGGATGGAATCATTTGTTTCAGCTTAGTCTGCCATTCTTCGCTCATGATCTGTTGTTTGAAACAACGTTGAAGCATCGTAAGCATGATAGATACTGTAGTAGAGGCTCCTGGAGAGGCACCCAGCAGTGCTGCAAGACTTCCGTCAGCGGCACTTACCATTTCGGTTCCGAATTCCAGTACGCCACCTTTCTTTTCATCTTTCTTAATTACCTGTACACGTTGTCCGGCAATTTCCAGTTCCCAGTCTTCCATTTTGGCTTCAGGGAAGTATTCTTTCAGCGCTTCCAGACGATCTTCCGGCGACTGGCGTACCTGATCAATCAAATACTTGGTAAGAGGGATATTATGAATTCCGGCAGCCAGCATTGGACGGATGTTATTGATCCGGATAGAACGTGGCAAATCGAAGTATGAACCGTTTTTCAGGAACTTGGTTGAGAAACCTGCATAGGGTCCAAACAACAACGCCTGTTTGCCATCAATCATACGGGTATCCAGGTGAGGAACGGACATAGGAGGTGAACCTACGGCTGCTTTCCCATATACTTTGGCATGATGTTTCTTAATAATCTCCGGATTGGTACATTTAAGCCACTGTCCACTCACAGGGAAACCTCCGAATCCTTTTCCTTCCGGAATATCTGATTTTTCCAGAAGATGCAATGTACCACCTCCTGCACCAATGAATACAAACTTAGTCTTTAACGTTCTCTTCTGACCAGTACCCAGATCTTTTACCTTCACTTTCCAACTTCCATCGCTATCACGATCCAGGTCTTTTACATCATGGTTGAAGTGCATGTTTACTCCGTCCATCTTTTGCAACTGCTCAAACATACAACGTGTCAGAGCTCCGAAGTTTACATCTGTACCGATCTCCATCCGGGTAGCTGCCACTTTTTGTGAGCGGTCACGACCTTCCATGGCTAATGGAATCCATTCCTCGATTAGCTGAGGATCTTCAGTATATTCCATTCCCTTAAACAGGTGATTGGTTTGTAGTGCGTCGTAGCGTTTTTTGAGGTAATTAACGTTATCCTGGCCCCATACAAAGCTCATATGTGGGATAGTGCGTATAAATTCAGGTGCAGAACGAAGAAAGTTTTTTTCAACCAGATAAGCCCAGAACTGCTTGGACACTTCAAAAGACTCAGCAATCTTAATTGCTTTTATGATCTCAACAGATCCATCCGGAAGTTCTGGTGTATAATTTAATTCGCAAAACGCAGAATGTCCCGTCCCTGCATTGTTCCATGCATCGGAACTTTCTGCCGCCGCCACATCCAACCTCTCAAATATCTCAATAGTTAAATTAGGTTGTAACTCTTTAAGTAATACGCCTAGTGTGGCACTCATAATCCCGGCGCCGATCAATACAACGTCAGGTGATTTTTCTGAAGAACGACTCTTTTTCATAACCTCATTACGTAGAAAATGTATGGTCCTTGATAACGTAGCAAAAATAAGAACTATAAATTGTATTTTATTGTATTATTCCGTTGTAATAAATAAATTATCCTATTTGATTATCTCTGATATCCTATTTTACCTCACTAGGATTAATCTAATAAACAGAAGGTTGTATCAAACAAATAGAAATCATTTATATCATAGCTTAGTTATGTCTGGACTTATTAGGTAACCACCAGAAAGATAAGTATTCTTTACTAAGAATGGTTCCTTTTTAAGCCTATAAATGTTTTGTTATTATCTCCGCCTATTTTATGCTTAATCTGCATACATACTTACATCAAAAAAGTACAAAGTGGGCCTGCCAGCAGTAACGTGAGTGAATTATTATTTTCCAGAGATAGGGTAGTTAGTGGCCTATACGTAAGAATTACTAATCGAATAGTTGAATTAAATAATGTATCTGTTTAAAAGTCAGAGAGATATGTTTCTGTTGATACTATGGTAATTACTTGTTTTTAGGAGGTTTTTATTGGGTGTGTCAGTTGAAAATTTTGTAAAATTTCAGCTTTGTAAAATTAAGTGATTGTCTTTTCTTGATTTTATGGGCTAATATGTTGGTGATTGTTCTATTTATCAATATTGCATTAGGGTTTGTTAATTTTAGTGTCACAACTTTTCTGAATTGAAACTTACTTTTGATAAAGCTATATGAAATTATACAAGAGTACGAATCACTGAAATGTGAAATTTATAGCGAATCACAGGGCTTGAGAAAACCAGAACCTTTTGAGAAAGGCAGGAAGAATAAACCATGTCTTGATTATCAGTGAAATGTCAGGAGTTTTGATTTCATCTCTCAGCATTTTTGTAATGACTCTAACAACCACTTATCAATCCTAATCAGTGAAGAATTTTATTTTATCACTTGCTGGTTTGTATGGCCTGCTAGCTGGTAGTTCGGCTACATGCCAGATAACTAAAGCAGACTATACACGTGCAGAAAGTTTTTATCGTAAAAACATCAGTAAAAAGATTTTCCATCTGGAAGTGCAACCCCATTGGTTGACCGATGGATCAGGCTTCTGGTATCAGACTAATACCCGTGAAGGAGAGCAGTATTACAAAGTAAGTATTCCCGGATATCAGCGTACACTGGCATTTGATCACCAGAAGCTGGCTCAGGGATTAGCTGGTATAACAGGCAAAACGATAACAGCACAAAGTTTGTCAATCAGAGATCTGGAATGGAAGTCTGCTACTCAGATTATTTTTCAGGTTGAATCCAGGCGGTATGAGGCAGACTTGCAAACCTATCAGATTGTTTCTGCTCCTGCTACTCCAAAAACCTCCAGAGAAGAAAACAGAATAACATCGCCTGATGGCAACTGGGTCACATTTACCAAAGACCATAATATGTATCTCCAGTCTACAAAAGGTGGTGAACCTATTGCACTCACAAAAGACGGATATGATAATTATGCCTATGGTGAATATCTGTCCTGGGATGACATTCTGGTAGGCGAATGTCAGGCGCGTCCTGTACATTTAACAGCATCCTGGTCACCTGATAGTAAGAAAATCATGACGCAGATTCTGGATGTCCGCAATGCCCGGAAAATGCATCTGTTGGATTGGTCGGTTGATTCCCTGTATCGACCTCGGGTGTTGTCGTATTACCGTGGCTCTCCGGGTGATACCAATATCGTTCACATGATTCCGGTAGTCTTTGATGTCGCAACCAGGAAGATGGCTAAGGTTGCTGTTCCTCCATTGCCTTATTTTATCTGGAACTCGCTGAGGTGGAGTCAGAAAGGGGATTACCTGTATGGTTTGTATCACCATCGGGGGTATAAACAGATGGATGTAATAAAAGTTGATCCTGCTACAGGTAAAGTGACTCTGATGTGGGCAGAGATCAATGAGACCTTTGTGGAGGGTATGGATTTTCGCTTGCTGGAAGAGCATGGATTTGCTTTGCTTACTTCTGAACGCACTGGATGGAATCAACTCTATAAGCTGGATTGGACAACAGGCAAACTCAGTGCATTGACTAATGGGGCGTTTGTGGTAAAACAGATTGTTGAAGTAGATGAAAAACAAAAGCTAATCTACTTTACGGCTGCAGGCAAAGAGAAAGGTGCCAATCCTTATTTTGACTTTTTATATCAGATAAGTTTTGATGGCAACAACCTCAAGCTGCTTACACCCGAAATAGCCCACCATGAAGTAGTACTGTCACCAGAGAAAAACTTTTTTGTAGATAACTATTCCTCTGCTACTCAACCAACTGTTTCTGTATTGCGGGATTTACATACAGGCAATTTGTTGTCTAGAATAGATAGTGCAGATATCAAAGATTTGCTGGCTACCGGCTGGTATTTTCCGGAGGTGTTTGAAGCGGTAGCCCGGGATGGAAAAACCCCGATTTATGGAGCCATGTGGAAGCCTACCCATTTTAACAAAAAGACTCAATATCCTATTATTGATTATAGCTATACAGGTCCTCAAACCAATGTATTTCCCAATAGCTTTAAGAAAGCTGTATTTACCTGGAACCAGCCACTGGCAGAAATGGGCTTTATTGTCATGTCTGTTGATGGACTGGGTTCTGCCGGACGTTCCAAGGCCTTTCATAACTGGTCATATCGCAAGCTGGGGTATGGGCTGGCAGATCATGTGCTGGCTATTCAGCAGTTAGGGCAGCGATACAAATGGGTCGATACATCACGGGTTGGCATTTTTGGTCATTCTGCCGGTGGATATGATGCTGCCCATGCCTTGATGCAGTTTCCGGAATGTTATAAAGTAGCTGTTTCACAATCGGCAGACCATGACCACCGGATGGAGAAAGACTGGTGGCCTGAAATGTATATGGGCTGGCCTGTAGACTCCGCTTATCATCTGCAATCCAATGTGACTATGGCACCCCGTTTAAAAGGGAAACTGTTGCTGATTCATGGAGGTATTGATGAAAATGTGAACCCGTCTGCTACGTTCAAGCTGAGTGAAGCGTTAATCAAGGCAAATAAAAACTTTGACCTGTTGATCATACCCAGTGCTCATCATGGCTATCCGGAGGCTTATTCCCGTTATGTTGATCACAAACGCTGGAATTTCTTTATTCATCATCTTCTACATCAGGAACCCAAAGATGATATCAATGAATAACACAAACAAGCAACTTAAACTTACCACATATATGAAAGAAAAACCATTAGAAAACGGGTTTAAGCCCAGATTAGACCTGTTGGATGCTACTATGATTGTAGCAGGCTCCATGATTGGTTCCGGGATTTTTATTGTTAGCAGCGAAATTGCTCGTAATGTGGGAGGGGCTGGCTATTTGATTGCCATGTGGGTGCTTGCCGGAGTTGTTACCATCATTGCCGCACTAAGTTATGGTGAACTTTCGGCTATGTTTCCCAAGGCTGGCGGGCAATATATTTATTTGAAGGAAGCGTATAATCCACTGGTTGGCTTTTTATATGGATGGGCATTTTTTACAGTAATTCAAACAGGGACTATTGCTGCAGTTGGAGTGGCTTTTGCCAAGTTTACTTCCTATCTGATTCCGGTAGTAAGTGAAGACAATCATCTGATAGAACTGGGAGGATTACATATTACAGCGGCACAGCTAACATCTATTGGAGTTATTGTATTGCTTACCTTTTTAAATAGTAAAGGGGTAAAAAATGGTGTATTCATACAGACCTTTCTAACAATGGTAAAACTTATTTCATTGTTTGGGTTGATTGTTTTCGGCTTTATCTGGGGAGCTGATGCTGAGGTTTGGAATGCCAACTGGCAGAATGCATGGAAGCTCTCTGAACTGACGTTGACCAATGGAGAGATGATCCAATCTGCTGTAACAGGTGTGGCATCGCTGGGTGTAATAGCCATTGCCATGAAAGGAACCTTGTTTTCCAGTGACTCCTGGCACAACATCACTTTTATTGCGGGAGAAGTAAAAAATCCTCAGCGAAATATTGGGTTAAGCCTCTTTCTGGGTACAGTAATCGTAACTATTGTCTATGTACTAACGAATATCATGTATCTGGCTGTGGTGCCTATGCAGGAAATTGCTTTTGCTAAAAGTGATCGGATTGGGGTGGTAGCTGCCGAACATATCTTTGGTGCGAAAGGTACTATTATCATTGCCGTCATGATTATGATCTCCACCTTTGGATGCAACAATGGATTGATTCTGGCAGGAGCAAGGGTTTATTATACAATGGCAAAAGATCGGTTGTTTTTTGCGAAGGCAGGGACACTCAATAAACACCAGGTACCTGAATATAGTCTGTGGCTGCAATGTATCTGGGCTTCTTTGTTATGTCTGACAGGAAAATATAATGACTTGCTGGCATTGGTAATTTTTGGGGTACTTATTTTTTATGTGCTGACCATCCTGGGTATTTACATTTTACGTAAAAAACAGCCAGATGTCCCTCGTTCCTATAAGGCTTTCGGCTATCCTGTACTGCCTGCTGTATACATACTGGTGGCAACAGGTTTGGCTGTATTGTTACTGATTGTTGAGACCAGCTTTACCTTACCCGGATTGGCTATCATTTTGTTGGGTATACCGGTTTACTATCTGGTCATGAATAAGAAACAGAAAGAACGTGTAAATGCTTGAAGTTTATCTGTCTATATGTATAACCTCTAAGCAATAGATGAGAATGGAAAGACGGCTACTACTATGTTAAAAGAACTCCTGGCCGCTGGTAAGTCAGGAGATAAAGTACGATTATTCATGGCAAACCGATCTGGTTTATATGAAATAGAGGCAATTCTGAATCAGAAAAGCGAGAAAAGCTTTCAGATCACACCTAAACAGTAGCAGGCAGATTGCTATTTCATTAAAAGTTTGTCTGATAATCTGTAGGTGTCTGGCCCATTACCTTTCGAAATATCCGGTTAAAGTGAGACAAATTACTAAAACCTACTTCGCAGGCAATGGATGCCTTTGTTTTCTGAGGGTCCATCAGTAGGCGACAGGCATTGCTGATCCGGATTTCATTCAGAAAGGATACATAGGTTTTGCGTGTTCGCTCTTTAAAATAACGGCAGAAGGCCTCTTTTGTCATATTGGCAATAGAGGCTACCTCTTCCAGAGTGATCGGTCGCCCATACTCATTCAGCGTAAACTGAATAATATTACTCATCCGCTTTTCTTCTCCTCGCTTAATGTCATAGTTCAGTTCATGTAGTGAAAGACTTTGCATATGTTTTCTTTCCTGACTGAGCAGAGACAATAGCTGAAAGAAATAAATCAGGCGCTCGATATCTTTGCTGCACAATAGCTGATGTAAAAATACAGCCGCCTTCTCCTGTAATGGTGAGTGAAGCAGGAAGCCACGTTTCGTATATTTCAGAAATTCGCGGATGTGTTGCGTTTCTGCCAGGTACCAGAATTCCTTGCCCCAAGAGTCTTCATCGAAGAACACAGAGATCATACGTGCCTTCGCTCCAGTGGGTGAATCATAATATTCCGGATCATTTTTAAAGACGTGAGGAAGATTGGAGCCAATGACTACAATGTCTCCTGGCGAGAACCTTCCTACATAATCCCCAGCAATGAGGGTGCCTTCGCTTTCTTCAATCAGAGCAATTTGTATTTCAGGATGCTGATGCAGCTTATCATACAAATGAGGCATGTCGTCTATTTGCAAACGAACAGCTTCTCTGTGGGTTTTAGGTATCTTAAAGGCTACGACTTTCATATATACTAAATTAATGTGTTTTTTCTGTTATATGAAAGAGTGTGATCAATATAGTATTAGTGGTAGCTAATATCTGTAAAGATTATCATCACCAAAAAGAAGATATTTGTTTTAAGAGGTAGTCTAAAATTATTCTTAAAGGCTTCAAAGGCAGATTTTGATACAAGTTCTATAAAAACTAAAAATATATGTGCTGTGCCTTCTTCCCATCGTTGGTGTTCTCACCAACGAGTTGTTTCCCCTCATGTAAGTTGGTGAGAACACGAGCTTAGGGATTGAAAGCTTCAAAGGCAGATTTTAGGCCGCGATTTCGCCCATATTGAAGACATAGCCGCTGGCTATGTTGCGATTGACTTATAGATAAATAACTTAGCTCGCTACAAAATCTGATCTATTTGCTTTTTTAATACTAATTTTAGACAACCTCTAAAACCTTACTATTCGATTGGTTATAACCGAACCTATACACCCTAATTACTGAAACCGGAATGATACAGATAGCAGAAGATATTGATTTGGTAATGCAGCAGGCACAGGAAGCTTTTCTTGCATACCGCAAATGTAGTGCATCCGATAAAGCAGCTTTTCTAAAAGCTATTGTTGCTCAGATAGAGGCGCTGGGAGACACATTGATCCAGACCGCTATGGAAGAGTCGAATCTACCGCTGGCACGATTGACTGGAGAGAGGGGCCGCACAACGGGACAGCTTCTGGCATTTGCAAAGTTGCTTGAGGCTGGAGATTGGGTACAAGCTAGTATTGACACGGGTGATCCTGACAGAAAACCTGTCGCCAAACCTGATTTGCGTAAAATGATGCAACCTGTAGGACCCGTAGTTGTCTTTGGTGCAAGTAATTTTCCGCTGGCGTTTTCTACTGCTGGTGGTGATACGGCTTCTGCATTAGCTGCGGGCTGTTCTGTTGTAGTAAAGAGTCACCCTGGCCATCCACGCACTTCTTTGCTGGTAGCGGGAGCTATCAACAAAGCCATTGCACAATCCAACGTCCCCGAACATGTGTTTCAACATGTAGCAGATCATAGTATACAGGCTGGGCAATCGTTAATCTTACACCCTGTTACCAAAGCAGCTGCCTTTACTGGCTCTTATACAGGTGGTAAAGCATTGTTTGATTTGGCTAATCAGCGGGAAGAACCTATCCCATTCTTTGCTGAGATGGGAAGTATCAATCCTGTAGTTGTGTTACCTGAAGTGCTGCAGACCAAAAAAGACCTGCCTGCTACACTGGCATCTTCTATTATGCTTGGAGTTGGGCAATTCTGCACAAACCCTGGATTGATACTGGTGCTGGAAGAGTCTGGGCTCGATGAGTTTCTGGATGGATTGTCTACCACAATTCTGGCAGGTTCAGGTGGAAAGATGTTGCATACAGGAATCGCTTCCAGTTACAAAACCAGAAAGAAAGAAGCTTTATCACAGGACGGAATTACAACATTGGCGACTGTTGTTTCGGTGCAGGAAGATGATATTACTGGTACTCCTGCGATTGCAACTGTTTCAGCATCTGATTTTATTGATAATTCTGTATTAAAAGAGGAGGTATTTGGTCCTTATTCCCTGATTGTGAAGTGTAAAAGCAAAGAGGAGCTGAGTGCTGTAATTACCAGTCTGAAAGGACAACTGACAGCTACTTTATTCGGAACAGAACAGGAACTAGGCAACTACACAGATATCGCTGAATTGTTGATACAGCGTTGTGGCCGACTGATTTATAATGGTGTTCCCACAGGAGTAGAAGTCTGTAAATCCATGCAGCATGGCGGACCTTTTCCGTCTACTACAGACTCCCGATTTACATCCGTAGGTACTGATGCTATCTACCGGTTTGTGCGTCCGGTAAGCTATCAGGATTGCCCGGATGCCTTTTTGCCTGTAGAATTAAGAAATGAGAATACGCTGTCTATCATGCGGGTAATAAATGGCATATGGACAAATAATAGCATAAAAATCAGATAGTCTGAAAATCAAAGAACACAGGCAGACTTACAATCTTATAATTAGTAAGTCTGCCTTTATTTCCAGAAAGTATAACCTCTCATTTTACAGATAATCTCAACGATTAATAAATCAGTGATATATTAGTATCGCACATCATTGGAACGATGTAACTCAACCAGCTTTTGCATTACATACATATTCTGAGACAATACCTTTATTTATCCTTCAAAAGGATCCGGTCATCTTCTTGAGAAAAATACCTTTTCCTTTCCCGAGGAAAGGATATCGTGACAAATTTCTGTTTTTTATCTGCCTTAGGTTTGCTTTTTATAAGGTATGAATACAGGCAAGTCTGGAGAGATGTCTGTAGTGTTTATTTATGAGCAGGTTTATATTCAGGCAATCCATTGGCGAGCCAATCTTTCTCCGGACTGAATGCAGGTGAATGTGATATAGGTAGTGTTACAATAAATGTAGCTCCTTCTCCTTCCTGACTTTGTGCTGTAATTTTGCCATTGTGCAGGCTTACAATTTTTTGGCAAATTGCAAGTCCCAGACCTGTTCCTTCATATTTCTCAGAGGAATGAAGTCGTTGAAACAGGGCAAACATTTGGGGTAGATATTTTTCATCAAATCCAATCCCATTATCTTTTACCTGAATCTGTAGCTGATCGTCAATAGGTTTACAGTTGATATGTATGACCGAAGGAACATCATCCTTGGCATATTTAATGGCATTACCGATCAGGTTTTCAAACAACTGATGCATCTGTCCCTCATCCGCATCGACAGTTGCCAGTTCATCTACCTGTATAGTGGCATTTTTTTCAGCTATGAGCAACTCCAGATCTTTAACTACTTCCTGTGCTATTTGAGTAAGACTTACGGGTTTGAACTGCAATTGCTGACGCTCTACACGGGAATAGGCTAGTAAGTCGTTGATAAGCTTACGCATCCGCTTGGATGCAGACAACATAATTGTCAGAAAGCTTAAACCTGTTTCATCCAGTACATCCTTGTACTTATCCAGAAGATACCCACTATAAAAACTGATTTTACGAATCGGTTCCTGTAAGTCATGAGAAGCCACATAGGCAAATTGTTGTAATTCCTGATTGCTTCTGTTTAGCTCTTTTATATTTGTTTCCAGTACAATCTGATTCTCATTTAATTGTCGCTGGGTCTCTTTCAGTTTATGATTGTTTTTAAGGGTTTCTTCAACCAGTTTCTGTGCATTGATATCCACAATATAACCTATCCAGTACAGTAATTTACCATTCTCATCATTCAAAGGAGAGATGGATGCCATATGCCAGTAGTAGTCATCTTCATTTCTATGTCTTAGCCGACATTGCGTTTTAATGGCAGATGCTCTGGTTGCGGAGAGTTGCTGATTATTGATAAGAACAGAAAAGGAATCGTAATCGTCCGGGTGCACAATGTCCTTCCACTGAGTGGTATTTAGCTGCTGAAGGCTGCTACCTGTAAATCTTTTTAGCCATTCATTGGCATAGATCAGCTCCCCTTTTTCGTTTAGTGTAAAGATGATAATAGGTAAGGCGTTTGTGAGCATCTTATATTGCTGCTCCCTTTCCTCTAGTTTTTGAGCCAGGTCCTGTAGCTGTTCATTTTTACGCTTAATTTCTTCGTAAGGTGATACTGCTGGTTCATTCCGGAAAATTCTCTTCCATTCATCGAGTTTTTGTGTATCCAGTTTTGTAGATATCGGTATCTCAAAGTAAAGCTCGATGGCTGTTTCTTTACTATCAAAAGAGATATTGTATTTATTTACCAGACGTCGTGCATAGGTAAGACCTTCGTAGTGTTTTGTCTGCGATTCCTCGTCTGTAATTTTAGCGATAATATATTTTTCTCGTTGGTCCGGATTTACAATGAGTATGAGACGGCCATTCTTTCCACGATCAATTGTATTGCGGGCTACTTCAGATACAGCAGTTGCAAAGGTAGTTTGGGCAGAAAGAGAGAGACCCGCCAGTTCTGCAAGCCGCATACTACGTTTATGGGCCAGGATAAGATCCATTTCATTCTGGAGTGTGACTCTTGTTAATTCCTGCATTCTCATAGGCTTATTTTACAACTTGCAATCGATGAATCATCTGTATTTCGGGTAAAGTCTTTGAACAAGGCAGCATTGAGTAATGACAAGTCATTACGCATAATACCCGGAAGCTTCAGTACATCCCATTTTGATTTTATCCCATCACTGCACATCATGATCAACTGACCAGGAATATACTCAATCAGATGATCATTCATAGTTTTAGGTATGTTTAATCCTACAATGCCATTATAGGAAGTAAGAGTCTTATCTATAGCCGAACTAAACATTCGTGTACTAATGTTGCCCACTCCACAAATTTTCCATTGTTTATTCTTGAGGCTGAATATAGCAATAGTGCCAACCAATCCTCTGGTTTTTTTTACTGAATTATGAATAAAGCGAATATTTTCAACAGGACTGTCAGATTCACACAGGTTAAATGCGTCAATAGCTGTATTTACAGCAATAGCGGCATCCTTACCATGACCTAATCCATCTCCAAGAAATAGTTTGATGTGTTCTTGGGTTTGTTTGACTGAGAAATTGTCTCCACACTCTGTTTCACCTGGTTTGGGGACTACCAGTGAACGAATTTCTATTGGGTTGCTAACTCGGGAGACAGGAAGTTCTTTTGCAAAGATTCTGGAGAGAAGAATGGTTCCCCACCCTTTGTGTGTATAGATTTGAAAAAAATTGGAAAGTCGTTGAATCGCACCTAAACCATTACCTAACGTATTGGTAGAAGAGACTCCATCCTTCATCATGTTTCTAACATCAGATATACCCGGCCCGTTATCAATACAAATGATTTCTATACCTTGTACCCCTTTTTCCTCAATAAGTTTTACTAGTATTTCTCCTCCATTTGCATGTTTAACCAGGTTGGAAACCATCTCCGCTACCACAATATCAATCTCAGCTAACCGTTTTGGGGAAAAGTTGGCAGAGGTTGCCAGAAGAGCTACTTCCCTTTTTAAAATAGCAAAATAACTTCTCTCAGAAGCATTTAATCTGAGATGTATATCGTTAACCATTCTTCCATTTTATAATCATGACAGTGGTGCCTTCGCCAACTGTACTTTTAATGTCAAATTCGCTGGCTAGCCTTTTCGCACCAGGTAAACCCAGTCCGAGACTCTTGCCAGTAGAGAAGCCGTCTTCCATTGCTTTCTGAATATCTTCAATTCCAGGTCCTTTATCAGTAAAGGTTACACGGATTCCATTTTCTCTGCCTTTGCTAATTATTTCAATAAGAGTAGAGCCACCACCTGCGTATTTTAACATATTTCGTGCCAGCTCAGAACAAGCAGTGACCAGCTTGGTTTGGTTAACAAGGCCCATGCTTATTTTAGTCGCATACTCTTTTACCCGGCTGAGAAAAGGAACTACGTCCTGTTCTTTTCCAACAAGTAGGCTATCTTTATTCAGCACTACTATCATCCTGTTCTTCTATATCGGTTTCTGAGAAGGAATCTATTTTGTTTCTTAATAGTAGCATACCTTTTTCTACATTCAGTGCAGTGCTTACACCTTTCAGTTCCAACCCTAACTCTACTAAGGTAATGGCTACAGCTGGCTGCATACCTACCAAAACGGTTTCTGCATCCATTATTTTGCTCATCGTGCCAATGTTACCTATGATTCTTCCCATAAAGGAATCAACAATAGATAATGCGGAAATATCTATAAGAACCCCTCTAGCGCCTGTTTTATATACCATTTGGGCAAGATCTGTTTCCAGATTTAAGGCAAGGCGGTCATATAAGTCTACCTGAATGGTGACTAATAAAAACTTGCCCATCTGAAGAATAGGAATACGATCCATAGGATTCTATAAGCTGAAATTTTCTTTGGTTGATTTTTTTACTTCCAGACGCATCATAGAAAAGGCATGTTTTAATGCGCTGGCAAGAGAAGCCTTAGTAATAATGTTAGAAAGGTCGATTCCCAGTTGCACAACTGTCTGAGCTATTTCAGGGCGAATACCACTGATGATACACTCAGCACCCATTAATCGGGTAGCACTCACGGTTTTGATCAGGTGTTGAGCTACTAACGAATCTACTGCCGGTACACCTGAAATATCCAGAATCGCAATGCCACTACCTGACTCTACGATTTCCTGAAGCAGATTTTCCATTACTACCTGTGTACGGGCACTGTCCAGCGTACCGATAATAGGAAGAGCCAGAATACCATCCCAAACACGTATAACTGGTGTAGAGATCTCTGCTATCTCATCTGTTTGACGAAGAATTACTTCTTCTCTGCCTTTGATAAAGGTTTCGAATGTAGAGATGGAAAATGAATCCAGGAGCTTACTTACCTTTAAAGTGATCTCGTACAAAGCTGAAGGATCATTTTTAACTTCTTCCTGTAAGGTTTCTAACAACGCATCCTTTAAACTAAAAATATAGAACCCTGTTTCTCTCGGTGAAAACCCCTGGCGTGCCCGTGAATGAGAGATGCCTGCAAGGATTTCAACGATAGGTTCAAAATCCGGAGATTGCACTTCAGTAATGTTTTTGTCATTGACAAGTTTTACCAGTTTAGTAAGCAATTCTTCGGATTGGTTACGCAGACCTTCGTTGCTGATCAAATCTTCCCGCAGAATTTCATCTGCCATCTGATTGGTCATCCATCTTTCTAGGATCTGGGTTTTCTTTTTCTGGAGAAGTTTGGAAATGTCTACTTTCATTCCGGTTAGTAATTGGTTGAGGAATATGTGGATACGTGAAATGCCCCCAAAAGTAAGAAAAATATTGATACTCCTTTTGGCAGCAACTACAAATTAATTGGATGGGTACTGATAACTAGAGTGAATTCCTTCTCAGGAGTGGTACAAGACAAATGCTGAATGAAAATTGCCTTTCTGATTCAGCAATGCCTTTTTATAATTCTCTTAAAATACGTATACTACATATTTTAAGAGGGTATTCTCAGACTAATTTTTTACTTATTAGTGTAATTTGCGCTTCTACAAATATCAATGATCGCATTCTATTGTGGAAGACGGTAAATACGTGATTTTGCAAATAGGTATTTACCGTAAATAGAGTGCTAGGTAAGTACTTACCGCAATTGGGGCGTTATTCAACTATAAAAGAATAAGTAAACGCATATAGTATGGATCTGCAGATTTAGTTTCTTTATATAATTATATAAGTCTCGGGGCTATCTTTGGCTTATCTTAATTGGTTTTCAATTGTTAAGCCTTTTAGTGAAATAGTTTTGTAAAGTGAGGAACACATTTGTGTCTTTAAATTGTTATATTAATAAATAACAGAAACAAAGATTACAATCGCTATGAAAACCATAAAAATGAGAGTAGTTGCATGTATTGCTTTTTTGAGTTTGTTCGTAATGGGAGGTTGTGCTTCTTTGGTAAGCACACAGGTAGCACCTCAGGCTAGTTTAGGTCAATACAAAACTTTTGGCTGGCTGAAGCCTGATGTTAAAGTTGGATCTAATCCTCTTTACAACAGCAAACTGCTGGATCGTAATATTCAATATGCACTGGAAAGTGAATTAACAAAGCGGGGTATGGTACATACTGAAAGCCAGCCCGATCTGCTGTTGCAATACCATACGTATACTGAAAAGAAACGTCAGTCCTATAACGGGTATAACTATTATCCGTATGGAGGCTTCTATCCGTTTGGATGGGGAAGAATGTACGGATGGGGTATGATGCCTTATTATGGAAATGGATATAATCGTAGCTATACCTACACTGAAGGTACCCTTGTGATTGATATGATCGATGCCAAAACAAAAGAGCTTCTATGGAGAGGTTCTATCCAGGGAAATGTGGATAACGTGAAACGGCTGCAACAACAGGTTGCCAAGGGAGTGGAAGCAATTATGAAAAAGTATCCTGTGCCCAGATTACAGGACTCTCAACAGAATGAGAAGCCTATAGTAAGTTAAGTAAAAGTAAGAATGTTTGTAAACCCTGATTGTTTATAACAAGTGTGATTAAAAGAGCCAGCTGATATGCTGGCTTTTTTTATGTCATTCAGAAGCAAAGTTTCCGGAAGTAATTGGGATTTTACAAAGAGAAATGCTCATTCTATTCTGCGTGAGGTATGAATGTCGGCCCTAGTTTGTTTCTGCACTGACAGCTACAAAAAATGTCGTTGGCTAAACAATTCGTAGCATAATCAGTTATTGAAATAAGGGTTGGAGTTTGGAAAACCAATTGTTTACCCCACAGTGGAGTATTTGAATATAAAACGATAGCTGGACCTTTACTGAATAGATAAGCCCGACAATGTGACAGACCTCATTCCAATATATAACTAGTTTAAAATACTTAAAAGATAAATTATCTGGAGTAACCATGCAGCGAATCAACGAAGATGCTATACTAAATTTTGAAACACGCTACCGGGCACAATTCATCAATTCAATTACAGGATTTAAAAGTTTGGGGTTAGTGGGTAGCCGTAGCCATGAAGGAAATACTAACCTGGCTATATTTAGCTCTTTTACACATTTGGGTTCTAACCCTGCCTTATTGGCTTGTATATTTCGTCCGGATTCTGTGGAGCGACATACATTGTCTAATATTCTGCAAACCGGTTTTTATACATTTAACCATATTCATGAAAATATTTACCAGCAGGCGCATCAAACCTCTGCAAGGTATGCACGTGAAATCTCAGAGTTTGACGCTGTTGGATTGACGCCCGAATATAAAAACGGTTTTTGGGCTCCCTTCTGCCAGGAGTCTTTTCTACAGGTAGGACTTGAATTGAAAGAGAAGATAGATATTACCATCAATGGTACTATTATGGTGATTGGTCAGGTCAAAGAGGTCTATATTCCCGATAATACTCTACATCCTGATGGCTATGTGGATGTTGAAAAAGCACAGACTCTTTGCTGCTCAGGCCTGGATAGCTACCACAAGACCAAACGATTGCATCGTTTGTCGTATGCCAAAACAGATAAAGAAGTTACTTTTCTGACTTGATACATATAATAACCGGGCTTGCAAAAATTTAGTCTGCTATATAACCTCAATGAAATCCGTTCTTTCAAAAAAGACAACCTATAAAGGCAATAAGTCTCAATTACCGGAGAAGATCTGCTCGTGTTGCCAGCGTTCTTTCAGTTGGAGAAAGAAATGGGCAAAAGACTGGGATTCGGTAAAATATTGTAGTGAGCGATGCAGAAGAATGAAGAGCAGCCAATAATACACTGTATGTCACCAGACGTGAACACAAAGCGATAGAATATAAAAGTATGAAGAACATATCCGGTATTGAATCGTTGACAGAAAAGGAAATTGATCGAATAATAGAAATGGCTTGGGAGGACAGAACACCATTTGAAGCCATAAAATACCAGTTTGGTGTTTCAGAAGCAGAAACTATTCGCCTAATGCGTAAGACAATCAGCCGGACAAGTTTCAATTTATGGCGTAAACGTGTCAATTCAACCATAAGTCAAAAGCACCTGGCTAAGGGGGCGCATCAAGGCAGTCGGTTTAAATGTACGCAGCAAAAACCTATCTCTCTAAATAAAATAGCTAAAAGGAGCAAATGAGTTTCTGTTGTGATAGTAGATTAGTCTGACTGAACAACTTCATGACAAGATAGCCTTCAGAATAGTATCTATCCCAACTGTAAGGCTGTGATTGCTTTTAGCAAAATTTTTCTGGCTGCGCACACTTCACCGCAGATTATTTTTTAACAAGGGCAATGTAGTCTCATTGATCAATGAACAGATTGCCTGTTATTCACCGCAGATTTTATTTTGATCGGAGTTCCGATCATTTCTCATTTTGACCGGAACTCCGATCACTTTTTCTCTTGCGCATAACTCACGCCAAAAAAGAATTTGAACGGAATTCACCGCAAAACTTTTGCCTGACTAGAACTATGCGCAATCCTTTTTATATCGTGATAAAACGCAAGAGCAAGGTCTTATAATGTACCATATTTTTTGTGGAAATAAAGAAAATTTCTGGCGCGGGTGTCCACCCGTGCCCAGTATGAAAGCAGTATCCTCTCAATGCAGTCAACTTAAGAAAACCACTCAAACTACCTTACCTGTCCTTCTGAAAGAACCTTGTGAAAAGGTTAGTGGCCTTTCCGACTGGAGATATTTTTCTCTCTCAGAAACCGGACATGGCTCTATTTGTCACAAGTTTCTTTCAGAAGGACAGCGAGGGGAGTTCCTTTCAGGAGGACAGGGAGAGTGTTTTTTCTTTATTTACAAACCTCTATTCCAGAAAAGACATGGAACAAAATATGAAACAAGGTTTGCTGTGAAGTCAGCATCTATTGTTTGGACAGGTAATCGCCTTTTAAAATTCGGGATGAAGTCTGTCATTGGTTTATTGATCCAGCCAGGCTTTGAATGCAGGCACCTTATCGCGACTTACCACTACCTCTGTGTCCATAGATGGCCGTAAGGATAAGCTCAGACGGCTGTTGGGGTATAAACGCATGTCTTTAACTGCCTGCAGATGAACAATTACTTTTCGGTTAATCCGGTGAAACAGGGTTGGGTCAAGCAGGTCTTCCAATTCTTCGAGTGTATAGTCAACAATGAAGCGTTTGTTTTCATTACTAACCAGATATACTACTTTGCCGTCTGCATAAAAATACGATACATCCTCCACAGTTTTATATTGAAGGCGGTCGCCAAACTTAACCAGAAAGCGAGACTTGTAGTTGGGACGCTGTTTCTGGATAAGGTTAATAAGCTGTTGGATGATTTGTGGCGATATCATAGGCGGCTCAGCCTTGATGCGGCGTAATTTCTGCATAGCTTCCACCAGATGCTGATAGGAAATCGGCTTGAGCAGATAATCAATGCTGTTTACCTTAAAAGCCTGAAGAGCATACTGATCATAAGCTGTGGTAAAGATGATAGGACTATTTACAAAAGTTTGTGTAAAGATAGAAAAACTCAATCCGTCGGCCAGATGAATATCCATTAACATCAGATCAGGAGATGGATTCGAACGCAACCATTGTACTCCTTCCTCCACGGTATCAAGTACCTGTTCTACCTGAATAGAGGCATCGTAACGCCGTAAGTGGTCCTGCAGTCTTTCTGCTGCCAGTGATTCATCCTCCAGAATCAATACACGCATAGGTTGAAAGAAAAAAGTTTGTTATAATTCAGTAAAAATAACCTTTGTGCCATGTAATACTCATTCCACTCCTCAGTTGTATCAGCTATAAGGAATATCCAGATAAATTAGATAAACCAGATTTTTTGTAAGTTGTTTGAAATAATTGACAAATAATTAGTCAAACACAGCAAGCAAGGGTAATCGAATGATAAAAGATTCGGAATCTTGCTGAATAGTGATGGTTTGCTGACTAATAAACTGATACCGTTGGGCAATGTTTTCGAGGCCAATCTGAGTAGATAGCTCTTTTTCCAGTTTGGGTTGCAGATTGTTTTCTACTACCAGCAACTGGTTTTCATCCACGTAGATTCGAATATGTAGTGGTCGATTGCGTGAGCCAATATTGTGTTTTATGGCATTCTCAATCAGCATCTGGAGTGCCAGAGGAACTATATAATGATGCTGGTACTGTTCTGGCACATTAATCTGAATATGTAGACTACTGTTAAACCGTTTGTCGAGAAGGTATCTGTAAGATCTGATAAAGTTTAGTTCGGTACTAAGCTCGATTAGCTCCTTTTCAAAGTTTTGTAGGACATACCTGTAGACCCTGGCGAGTTCTTCTATAAATTCAGAGGCAATAACCGGGTCTTTGAAGACCAGTGTTGATAATACATTCAGGTTGTTAAACAAAAAGTGTGGATTTACCTGGTTTTTCAGGGATTGAAACTGGGCTTGTATACTTATTTTCTTGAGACGTTCTGCTTCCAGCTGAGCCTGCCGTTGCTGGCGGAGAAAGAAGAAAATGGCATTAAGTGTATTGAGAAATAAATTTATGCGGAATCCCAGCGTAAAGGCTAGTTTGACAGGCATATGCATTTGCTGCCAGTTGTAATCAAACTCATAATGCCCAAATACAACAACCGGTATACTAACTGATAGAGTAGTAATGACAATGCTACCTCCAAACAGTATGAGCAAAGGATGGATCTGCCTTTTGCCAATGTCCTTTAGCCAGTTTTGCAGTGTCTCTACTTTAGTTTCCAGCAAACGATTGCCTTCCCAGATACATAAAACGATAAAGACAAATGTGAGCAGAGCCTCCCAAGGCTGTAAGGGAATGTGATAATAAACGAATACCTCTACATAGAGTGTATTCAGATAAGAATAAACAGCAATGAGAAGAATAAACAGGTAACGGTACGGATGTGAAAACATAATCCATCCTGGATTCTTGAGTAAAGAGAAAGTTAGTTTACAAAGGTAGAGTATATCTTAAGCATAACCCATTCCATGAGAATCAGATTTTAACTGGTGAAAACCTTATGAGTAGTTGTCTCTCTTGATTAACTTTTGAGAAACATGAGTGATCCCGAATTTGGATGAGAGTAAAACCCAAGCCTATGTTTTTGAAAATATAGGCTTGGGTTAATTTTTAAGCAATCTCTCTTCCAGCGTTTGTTTATTGCCCCTTTCATCACTCTTCTTGTAGCTCCTTCATTTTTTGCTTGCCCAAAAAACAGGGCACCAAATGAGAATTTGGTGAGCCAGATTTGTGCGTGAGCAAAAAAGGGCACCTTTTCCTGATCCTTCCACCCGCAGGCCAAAGGCCAACCTCGCGGGAAAAGGATTGCCAACGCACCTACACTACCTTCCACGATTGAAGATATCTTTGCTCTCTTTGTAACATTCTTATTATTTTCTCAATGACACCCTTTTACTCAAAATTTGAGATGACTCATGTTATTTTAAATATCGGATGTTTGTCAACCCTTATCTATAGATTACTGAGCAGGGAGTAATACCCGGTCGATCACATGGATTACACCATTCGTTGTTGTGATATTAGCCATCACTACCTTGGCAGCCGACCCGCCATTGCCACTACCTGTTACTGTAACACCACCGGAAGGTAAGGCGACTGTAACAGAGTTATTGGTAAGCAATGTAGGCACTGCTCCGGCAGTTAACTGGGCAGAATAGTTTCTACCACTCACTACATGGTATAGAAGAATATTTTTCAGTGTAGGTACATTGAGCGGTTCTGATGTATCTGTCAGGGTAGGAATCGCTGCTTTGGCATCAGCTTCTGTCAGATTAGGGTTGCCTAATACTGCACGTAGAGTAGCTAAAAGTGCCGAATCTGTTGGGGCAAATACCGTTAGAGGATTGCTTCCGCTTAAAGCTTCTGCCAGACCTGCTTTACTTACTGCCGCAACCAGCAATTCAAAATTTGTATTGGCTGAGGCTGTCTCAACCAGATTTCCTGCTGGTGGATAGAGAACCTGATTAATGATATGGATAACCCCATTGGTTGCCTGTACATCAGCAGTAGTAACAGTAGCTCCGTTTATCGAAACGGTACTGCCTGATTTTGTCACATAAGCTTTGTTATTTGCACCTGAACGCAGTGTAGTTACTTCTGCATTAGGGCCTGCTGGCACCGCTGCCGCTTTAATTTCGCTGTTTAACACATGATAGCTTAGTAAGTCTGCTGCCTGTGCTGATGTCAAAGCATTTACACGGGTAATCGCATCGGCCTCATTTGTAGCGCCAAGATAAGAAATAAAGGCGGCGTCAGTAGGCGCAAAAACAGTAATCTTGG
This sequence comes from Xanthocytophaga agilis, assembly GCF_030068605.1. Taxonomy (NCBI): domain Bacteria; kingdom Pseudomonadati; phylum Bacteroidota; class Cytophagia; order Cytophagales; family Rhodocytophagaceae; genus Xanthocytophaga; species Xanthocytophaga agilis. Next base: position 6,278 of record NZ_JASJOU010000007.1, on the reverse strand, counting down.
ATGAAGAAGAAAGAACATTGGTTATACTGGAACCTGCTTTCAGGGCAGCTGCTTCCAATACATCAAAATCATTGTTGGCTACAGCAATCTGTAAAACAGTTTGCCCGTCTGAAGTATTGTCATCGTCATCATCATCTTTACAGCTCATTACAAATAAGGTTAAAGATGCAATCATCAGAACAGTTCTGAATGGCAAAAAAATCATTTTCATACGAATACGGTTTGTGTTTTTGAATAGTTTTAAAAATGTGTACAACTGTCTCCTGAATAGTTTTGTGAAGACAGGTATACAACTGACTTTTTTAGCATATGGATTTGTGATGGAGGATGAGTCGTAGGATTTTGGGAGCCAAATGTTTGAATAAGGGAGTGAAGCTGGCCTATAGATTATCTGTAAACAACCGCAGATAGTAAAAGATAAAAGTGAATTTCCAGAATTTGGCTTGTGTATTGTATTGCCTTCTGACTTGTCTACCATGTTGTTCAGACGCAAATGCACCACTCGATGATATATTCCCAAAAGAATTTTTAACCGCAAATGATTTATTAACTCAGGTGCATAAGTTTCATGGGGTGGCTATAGAACTTTGTGTCATAAATTTTAAACAAAACTTTTATGACAAAGACACTCTCTCTTGCAATCGCTTTCCTGACAGGTATAGGAATGATCTTCATTGGTGCAAGATTTCTGATAGCACCAGAAACAGCAGAACTTGGATATGGAATACATTTTAATGAACAAGGTGACTACTCCTTTCACTATATCAAAGGAATACGTGACTTGTTTTCAGGTTTACTCATTTGTACTTTTTTAGTAAGTAAACAAACAAAAGCATTGGCGATAACTTTGTTGTTGGGCACTATTATTCCGGTTGTGGATATGCTTATCGTCTTAACTAAAGAGTATAATGGCATAACACAAGCTATTCCCCATATTTCTGCCATTGTTGTTTGTTTTTTATTCGGAATCCTTTTATTGAGAAATAAGAAGGAGCAAAGCAATGGATACCATGGTTTTGCTAAAATCATTCAATCAGCAGATACACATAGCGAAAGTGTGATTGAGTATGCTATTGTGCCAACTGAAAAGACGCCCTGGCACTACCACACACTTTTCTCTGAGACTTTTGAAGTACTCAAAGGAACATTGGAAGTTGGACAAAACAATCAGGTATATCAGTTGAAACAAGGCGATAGTGTCACAATAATGCCCAATGAGAAACACTACTTTCACAACATTTCAACTGCCGACTGTTTAGTGAAAGTGACTATAAGCTCAGGCAATAAAAACTTTGAAAATGCTCTTTTAATACTAAAAGGGCTTGCGAAAGATGGTTTTGCAAGTGCATCGGGAGTTCCTGCAAAATTATCTGACCTTGCTTTATTCGTTTACTTAAACAACTCACGAATGGTTGGACTTCAAAAAATAGCCGAACCCTTGTTTAATTATATTGCAGCAAGAGCAATTAAAAATGGGCGTTTGAAAGAATTGGAGCTTACATACTGTAGGGAATAAACCTTGTCTCTAACATAGGGTTGGAAAATGTAGGCAGAAGTAATAGGATGATACAACTGTGCTAATTTGGATGAAACGATTTTCGGAATTCCAATGGAGAGAGATTTGTTTTGCTCTTAAACAGCTTACTGAAAGATTGAGAATGTTCAAACCCCAATTCGTAGGCAATCTCACTCACGGTGAGGTTTGTTATTGATAGCTTCTGTTTAGCTAGTTCAATTAGCTGCTCGTGGATGAGTTGCTGTGCAGTTTGGCCCGTCAGTGCCTTCAACATATTGCTCAGATACTTGGGGGATACATTCAGTCGGTCGGCGAAATACTGTACTGTAGGCAATCCGTTAGAAGGCTCTGTATCTTTGAAATAGGCCACAAACAACTCCTCTAACTTATCTAGGAGTTGGTGGCCAGCACGCTGTCGGGTAATGAATTGACGGTTATAAAATCGTTCGGAGTAATTGAGCAATGTCTCTATCTGTGAGATAATGATTCTCTGGCTGAACTTATCGATGTTCGAGCGGTATTCCTGTTCAATGGTTTTGATGATACCAATCATCGTATCTTCTTCCTTTTTAGACACAAACAGGGCCTCATGGATGGCATAACCGAAATATTCATACTTTTTTATCTCTTTGGCAAGGGAAGTGTTCCAAAAAAAATCCGGGTGTATGAGTAACATCCAGCCGGATTTATTGGATGGCGCTTCTGTGGGCCGTTCAAGTCCAAATACCTGTCCTGGCCCGATGAAGAACATCACTCCCTCATCGAAATCGTAAGACTGCTGTCCGTATCTGATCTTTCCGGCAATGTTCTTTTTGAGTGAGATAAAGTAGAAATCAAACACCCATTGACAATTGTTGTATTCCGGCAACATTTGCACTTCTGCATAATTCACGATGCTGATCAGGGGGTGCTCTGGTGGAGTTAGTCCTCTGGTGCGATGAAATTCAGAGATTGTTTTTAATCGTTGAATGCTTGCCATGCGCTTACCTTTTTAGTGTATTATCAATACTAGAAGCATTTACAAGGTAGAGGTTATCAATGGGAATACATAAGAAAGTTAATCAGTTCGTTATCAGATGCTAAATTATCCAATTCTTCTGACTCCCATTTACCTCTTTTAGAATCTGATGCCAAATAGAGAGTTATGCTTGGTTCCTGAGAAAATATACATCAAATTCACAGGTCACCTGTTGGGCTACACGTTCCTGTCAGTATTTATTCCTGATTATAGGCTTCTGCAAATTCTTTAGCGAAGTCTTTCAGTTTTATTTTACCCAGTGCTGGCTTGTGCTGGTTGTAGTCCTCATACAGTTTGCCGTTGCCCTGATTTTCCTGTAGTTCCACAAATCCTCTTGCGACCTGTTCATTAAAGCCAATACTCAGCCAGCTATTCAGGAGTTGCTCACTTGGAATAACTTTCCATTTCAGATCAGGTTTGCCGATAGCGTTGCCAAGTGCTTTGGCAATTTCATTAGGTGATACCATATCACTGGTAATATAGTGCACTGTTTTGCTTGCAAATGGCTTATCTACTTCTTCTGCTATAGTCGCAGCAATATCTTTCGGCGAAACCCAGGGTTCTTTGTTTTCACCGCCGTAGTTGGAGATGATAGCACCTTGTGACTTGATAACCGGAATGAATGAAAACAAGTTGATATAGAAGCCTACAGGACGCATAAACTTGACAGACACATTGTCTGGCAGTTGCCGCAGAAGTTGCTCGACGTTATGGTGAAACAAGAGAATGCCATTGCCCTTGTCTGTATGTGCGCCGATGCTGCTCAGGTGGATTACCCTCTTCACTCCGGAGCGTTCAACAGCCTTTTTGTAGTTCTCACCGATTTGGGTGATGCCGCCTATAAAGTCAATGGATTGGTCAAACATATCTCCTACAGCTTCCATCGTTTCCATGAGATAAACGATATCTGCGCCTTGAAAAGTTTGGGCCAGGAAATCGGCATCCTGCATTTTACCAATTGCTGCCGATGCACCTAGTGCTTCAATATCTTTCTGGCGGTTGGCATTACTGCTTATAACGGTTACGGAATGTCCCTTTTCTATCAGTGTTTTTGTGAGTGGCTTACCAATGTTACCAAGAGAGCCTGTGAGTACGATGTTCATAATGTTATTGTTTTGTTTATGCAAATCTATACAGGGAGGAAAGGAAGGATGTAGTCAAAAGTCGCTATGTTGTATCCAAATAGATACGGTAGGTAAAAAGATATCAGGAATTTGAATAGGAGCCTGATTGTAGGTAAGAAGTGTATTTTTCTGATAGCAGCTAATCTAGTAAGGCATGGCCCTGCAGGTGTGCGTTTCACTATGTTAAGTTGATTTATCAGTATTGATCTATTGAGAGAAAGTATTCCAATCTCATTGGGAGCACAGGCTTTACAGATGAGATTTGGCTTTTTACATGCTATTAATCAGATAGTTAAATAACGGAAATAGCATTCTTTTACTGGCGGGGTAGGTGGGGTATGATAGGGGTAGAATTTGGGGTAAATTTAACTGCCTGATATTGAGGCGGGGTAAGAGGGGTAGGATTTCCTCTATATAATAGTAAGTATATAATATAAAAAGAAAGTATATATATAGCCCTACTACCCCGCTATTTCTGTTGTCCGGGGAGAGTTTTTGTCAAAAAATGACGCCCCTCTTACCCCGTCTGATTATCAGACAGTTAAGCTACCCCCATTGTTACCCCCATATCATCCCACCTTTCCCTCCTTTATCCAGACAGGTGTGGTACTATCGGTGGACTTTCCTTTTGGAGAGTATTTTCTCAGAAATCAAACATGGCTCTATTTGTCAAAAGTTTCTTTCAGAAGGACAAAAAAAGAAATAAAAAGAGTAGAGAAATTTTCTTAAGCTGACAGCATTGGCCGTGCACTGGTTTCAAATTGGGTACGGTTGGACACCCACGCCAGTGACTTTATATTTATAGCCCCTTTTTCCAGTAAAGTTATGGAACAGGGTACAGCTCTAGTGTTTGTGCTGGGCACTGTCTGCTTTGTGGCTGATGACAAATTGCCTTACCTGTCCTTTTTCCCATGCATTCGCCATCGGATCAACTTGTGGCATAGGGATGTCTGCTCTTTTTGCTTTTATCTTATCTGTGGAAATATCAAATCGTTTGTCCCGTTCCTGAAGTAACTGCGGATGTAGCTGTCCTTCTTTTGTAAAGCCCATCATCACCATAGGAGAGCCTACAGGCAGTGTTCGTTCCTGATCTGTATGCCAGGTGTGGATTGTTTTACCATAGGTGGAGACAAGCTTTTCCATTAACTCGTGTTCTGCTACATCCGGAATGCCCGGAGCTATAAGTGATCCGGATTTTACTTCATGATGATGCGAATGCCAAAGTGTCTTTTCTTCTTTGGGTAATGTTTTAAAAAGCTTTTCTGTAATAATATATTCTACTCCCATAATCTTGGCATTCTCATCATTGCCATCAAAAATAATAGCCTGATACAGATCTTCATTAAGCTGGCTTACATAATGATGTGCTTCCATCTGAGCATTTATATTGCCATTGTAAAAGTGGAAACCATCCAGATAGGTGCTGAATTTTTTAAGCGGAGTCTTGCTTTGCAGAATATCTGCTCCTGTATTCAGGGTTTTATCCTTTGCCGTTTTCTCATCACCTGGTGACTCTACATTGGATGAAGTATTTTTACCTCCACAAGCATTTAGAAGAACCATCCCCAACACTAACCACAACATTTTGTTATATTCTTTCATAAAGAGGCATCCGTTTTAGTTTAAAAAATGTACACAGAGGGGTACAAAGATGATACCTTACTTTTTCAACAGTGATACTTTAGGCAGGGTTAACTCAGATTAACATCACTGAGTAAATATATAGTCTACTCAGGTACACGCGTGATTTCAAAAATAAGTCCTTTATTGGATAAACTTCCCGGATTGGGAAGTTGATACCCCATCGAGAGTACCCAGCTTTTTGTTATGTAATATGCCAATCCCCAGGCACTTTCGCCTAATTTATGGCGATGTGAGAGAAAATCGGCTGTAAAGAGTAGCTTTTCCTTTATGATAGGTTGTTGAATACCTGCCTGGAAACCAATTCCCCACTTGTTATCAGCAGATGTTTCCTCATTCCCTCTCCAGTCGCCTACAAAAGCTTTATTGAATGTATAAGCTCCGGCTACCAGTCTCGTTTCAAGGCCAGGAATTTCATAGGCCAGATTAAGATACGTATAATTGACCCAGTGCATATGTCGGGCAGGATTTAAACCATTTTGCGTACCAATAGATAGCTGAAAGTCAGGAAGCAGCTCAAATGCCTTTTGAATGTTAAGCAGTACAAGCGGATAGACAGGTGATTTAGGGAGTGTATCGTTGTGTTCAAAATGAAAATGGTGCTTGGGATCAAAGGTGAATTCAAATATATTAATGCCTACTTCCAGATCTTTGCCCAGTCCATAGGAAAAGGTATTGTTGATCTCTGTTTCCTCACTGGTGATATTGACTTGTCCCTGATACAATAGCTTTCCTTTTTGGGTAATCTCGGAAGAGGGAACATTAAAAAAATTCTGCTGAGCAACTAATGAGGGTATTTGAATTACTAAAAATATAAAAATAGTAATAATGCGTTTCATAGAGTATTTGCTAAGAGTATGTTTAAAAATTAAATTGTGAACAATTTAGAAACGGTTAAGAATAATTTGGCAGTTAGCCCATAAAATCCAGGCTTGTGCACTTTTAGTTGTTTTCTCATAATCTTTTGAATGTCTTCGGA